>JAGWYX010000770.1 GCA_018969165.1 Verrucomicrobiota bacterium | reverse complement strand
TCACCGCCTCCAAGGCGGGAGCGCTCTTCATGAGTCGCGCCACCGCCAGCAGCAGACACCGCCCATCCGGCGACGGGAAGTGAGTCTTGGGTGCCAAGTCCGTATCCATCGTAGCCAACCGCAGCTAATGAACCACAGACCGCCGCCGGTCGCCAGCGACTTCGCTGGGGCTTCACCGCGGCGCGGGGGGCGACGCAAGCGGGCCGCCGGCCAGGCAAAAGAGACCGCTTGAGGTCGGGGCCGCGCCCGGCTAGAGTCCGGCCTGAACGGACCGGGGAGGCACGGCCCCGGTCGTCCGCGCACCGCCCTTGCTCCGCAGAATTGGTCCGGCGGTTGCCGTGGACGTGATGCGGATGGCAATCGACGCAAGATGCACGTTATGGTCAATTCACTTGCCCAATACAAACAAGTCGCCGTCGTCAACACGTTGCGGAGTTGCCGGCTCTTCGCCGGCCTGGCGATCGAGGACCTCAATCACCTGGCCGACATCACGCTGGTCAAATCCCTCGACAAAGGCGAATACCTGTTCCGCGAAGGCGAACCGTCGCACGGCTTTTACCTGGTGCAAAAGGGGGCCATCAACGTTCACCGGGTCAACGCGGCTGGCAAGGAGCAGGTGATCCATATCTTCCGTACCGGCGAGTCCTTCGCCGAGGCCACGCTGGCCACCGACACCGGTTACCCGGCCGACGCCCGCGCCTTGGAGTCTTCCCAGGTGCTCCTGGTGCAAAAGGTCGGCTTCCTGTCCTTGCTGCGGCGGCAACCGGAGCTGGCGCTCCGGATGCTCGGTTCGATGAGCCTGCACCTGCGCGCGCTGGTCTCGCAATTGGAAGACCTCACCCTCAAGGACGTGGAAACCCGCCTCGCCAACTGGCTCGTCAAACGTTGTCCCGATCCCAAAGCCACCGCCCCGGTCGCCATCGAACTGGCCATGACCAAGCGCATCCTGGCGGCCGAATTGGGCACGGTCAGTGAGACCTTCTCGCGCACGCTGGCCAAATTCCGGGAACAAAAGCTCATCGCCGTGAAGGGCAAAACCGTCACCGTCCTGTCTCCCGCCCGGCTGAGCGACTTGTTGCGTCGCAACCTCGGCGAGTAGTTTTGGAGCCTCATCGCTGTTGGCTCGACGCCGTTTGACCGGACCGTTCGGGGGATGGATGCCGAAGCCGGGGCCGGGTTCGGTGGCGACACGCGGGCTGGTCCTGGCCGCTGGCTGCATCCTCTTTTCCTCCTGATAGATCCAGTAGCCCACCGCACTCGAAATCCGACCGCGCCGCCGGTCTGATCGGTCCGCGTCAGCAGGTCCGCGGGGTGCCAACCAAGGCCTGGCTGCGGGCCGAACTGCAGGACAAAAAATGTAAAGAGTTTGCCAAGAGAGGTAGAGCCATAAGCTACGGTCATTTCTAACGTCCCATGCGCATGTTGAAAGTGATGAACCAGCACCCCGCCCGCTCCACCCACGCGTGGTCGGGCCGTTGACTCCGGAGGTTCCGCCGTGACACCTCCGCCTGTCAGCCCCGGGCCGGTGACGCCGGCCCGCCTGAGAACCGGCCTGCCGGTGTGGTTGCGTTTGCCCCGCCGCCGGTTCTGGCTCGGGGCGGGTGCCGCCACGCTGTCGGTCATTGCGATTTCCTGCGCCACGGTGGACCACGCCCTGCTGGCTCCGCCGCAAATCCCGGGAGCCAAGTTCGTCGGCTCCAAGGCCTGCGAGGAATGCCACGACAACCTCACGCGGGGTTTTGTGACGGCGGACCACGCCCGCCTTCAGGCCCGCGGCACCAACGCCCTGGAGGCCGGCTGCGAGTCCTGTCACGGCCCGGGCAGCCTGCATGTCGAGTCTGGCGGCGAGCGGCGTACCATCATCAACCCGCGGCGGTCGCCGGAGGTCTGCTTCCAATGCCACCTGGACAAGCAGGGCCAGTTCAATCTGCCGACCCATCACCCGGTCCTGGAGGGCCGGATCGGCTGCGGCGATTGTCATGACCCGCACAAGGGGCGGGCGATCAAGGGAGGGGCCACCTCGCTGACCACCGAAAACGAACTCTGCTTCCAGTGTCACACGGCGCAGCGGGGGCCGTTCGTGTTCGAGCACGAGGCGGTACGCGAGGGCTGCACCACCTGCCATCAGCCCCACGGATCGGTCAACGCCAAGCTGCTCCGGGAGCGCAACGCCAATGGTTGTCTGAAGTGCCATTTTCAGATGCAAACCAGCGCTGGCATCGTCATCGGGTCAATCAACCATACGGCCTTTCTGAGCCACGGCACCTGCTACAGCGCCGGCTGTCACGAGGCCGTTCACGGCTCCCAGGTTAATCCCCACCTGCGCTTCTGAACCGCTCCAGGCCCATGAAACACCCCGCCGCACCCGGACGATCCCGCCAGCGCGCGCTCCGCCTTGGCGCGTGGCTGCTCTGCCCCTGGTTGGCTGGCGGTTTCTCCGCCCTGGCCGACGAGACGGCCGCCGCCGGTGGCGGCGACGACAAAAAGTCCTCCGTCGAGAAGAAATCCGACGACTCGTCGGCCACTTACAACAACTGGGTTGACCTGTCGGTGGGCGGGGCGATGGTCAGTGGCGACAAGGGCCAGTTTCAGCAGCAGCACAACCTGCCGGCGGGGCCGTTCGGCGGTATCGAGGATTTTCACTACGAAAGATCGGTGGGCAAAAAGGGCCTGTTTCAGATTGACGGCCGGGGGATTTTCGACAACCACGACTATTCGCTAAAGCTGGGTTTGAGCGATCCGGACAAGGGTTACGTGCGGGCGGGATACACCGAGTTTCGCACCTG
>JAGWYX010000015.1 GCA_018969165.1 Verrucomicrobiota bacterium | reverse complement strand
ATAAACTGACCGTGACCGATGACAAGGCCCGGCAAGGCCAGTTTGCCGCTCACCTGTTCAAACTCGGCCAGGAACAGTTCCTGGATCTTATCCCGGGCGATTGCCAGTATGCGACCAACCAGGCGGACCTGGTGGGCGCGGCCATGTTTCCCGGCCATTTGCTGTTCCGCGTCGCCGGCCTCGGTCCGGAGTTGCAGTTGGCCGCGTGCGACTTCGATTGGCTACATAAATACCTGGAGGCGCATCCCGACGCCTTGGCCCATCGCCAGGAACAAGATGCAACCCTCCTGACAGCCAGCACTGAAGACCTGCAGCGGTTTGTGCGCCAACATTCCGGTCCGGGCGAATTGTTCAAGCCACCGATCCCCCTGCTCCGACAGACCAACAACCTCCCACCCACGGACCGAACGCCTGCTCCATAAACGCACTGGAGATAATCTGGCGCCAACACAGTGGCGTCGCCGCACCGAGACAATGGTCGCACATCCGCCGACCATTCTGGCGCGGAGCGCGGCTCTGCGAGCCGCAGCTCGCTCGCGTTGCCGTCGCGATCGGAGATCATTTTCAGACGCGCTCAGCACCGCCGCCGCTGCGGGTCGCAGACCCGCGCTCCAAAATGAGAATGGCGGTGCGAGGCGCGACGCGGCTTGACCCTGCCCGTAGAACCGTGGTTTGCTCGACACGGCTTTATGAGTCTCCAGAAAGCGACGTTGGACGACCTGCGGATCGAGCGCGGCCCCGCCGAACGCGAAGGCTCGCGCGCGTGGGTTCTGGGCGTCGTCATTGGAACGTTAGCCGTAGTCGCCGCCGGCGGCTGGTGGTTCACGCGGAGCCGCGCGGCGGCCGAGGTCCGGACCCTAACGGTGCGCGAGAGCGGCGTGGGAGGCCAGCGCATCCTGTTGAACGCGTCGGGTTACGTCACCGCCCGGCGCGAAGCCACCGTGTCGTCCAAAGTCACCGGCAAAGTGGTCGAGGTGCTCATCGAAGAAGGCATGCGCGTCAAGGACGGCCAGGTGCTGGCGCGGCTGGATTCGTCGAACGTCGAAACCAACCTCCGCCTGGCCCAGGCCCAACTCGCCTCCGCCCGCTCCGCGCTGGAGGAGACCAAGTCCCTGCTCCGCCAGGCCGACCTTGAATACCGCCGTATCCGCAGCCTGGCCACCTCCCAGATCGCCAGCGCTTCGGACCTGGACAAGGCCGAGGCGGATTTCAAATCCCTGGCCGCGCGGCTGGAACGGCAGCAGGCCGACGTCGCGGTCGCCGAACGCCAGGTCGGCGTTTACCAGCAGGACCTCGATGACACGGTGATCCGGGCGCCGTTCACCGGCGTGGTCGTTTCGAAGAACGCGCAACCGGGTGAGATGATCTCTCCGATCTCGGCCGGCGGGGGCTTCACCCGCACCGGGATTTGCACCGTGGTGGACATGGACTCGCTCGAAATTGAAATCGACGTCAACGAAAGTTATATCAACCGCGTCCAGGTCGGCCAACCGGTCGAGGCCACGCTGGATGCCTACCCGGATTGGAAAATCCCGGCGAAGGTCATCGCCATCATCCCGACCGCCGATCGCCAGAAGGCCACCGTCAAAGTCCGCGTCGGGTTCGAGAGGCTCGACCCGCGGCTGTTGCCGGACATGAGTGTGAAGGTCGCCTTCGAGACGGCGGCCGGCGCGACGGGTGGGCGGCGGGGTCTGATGATTCCGCGCGGGGCGGTGCACCGGCAGGACGGGCGGGACGTGGTCTTCGTCGTGAACGACGGCCGCGTCGAGCGCCGGGCCGTCACGCTGGGCGCCTCGACCCAGGACGAGACCAGCGTGGTCGCCGGGTTGAGCGCGGGCGAAAGAATCGTCGTGGACGGCCCGGAGAACCTGGCCGACGGCGAGCGGGTAAAGGAAAGCAAATCATGAGCACGGACAACGGGATGCTGGTGGAACTGGAGGGCGTGGACAAGGTTTTCCACCGTGGCGAGGAAAAGATTCACGTCTTGCAGGACCTGAGCTTGCGGGTGCCGCGGGGGGAATTCCTGGCGTTGATGGGGCCCAGCGGCTCGGGCAAGAGCAGCTTGCTGAACCTGGTCGGCGGCCTGGACCGGCCGACCAAGGGTGCGGTGCGGGTCGCCGGCGAGGCGATCGACCAACTGTCGGATCGCCGGCTGGCGGCCTGGCGGGCGCGGCACGTGGGATTTGTCTTTCAACTTTACAACTTGATGCCGGTGCTGACCGCGGAGCGGAACATCGAGCTGCCGCTGTTGTTGACCCACCTCTCGAAGTCCCAACGCCGGCAGCATGTCGAGGCGGCCCTGGCCGTCGTCGGCCTCTCGCATCGGTCCAAACATTTTCCCCGCCAGCTCTCCGGCGGCGAACAGCAGCGCGTCGGCATCGCCCGAGCGATCGTCACCGACCCGACGTTGCTCCTGTGCGACGAGCCAACCGGTGACCTGGACCGGAAGGCGGGCGACGAAATCCTGGATTTGCTGCAGGCCCTCAACCGTGACCACGCCAAGACCATCCTCATGGTCACCCACGACCCGCACGCCTCGGCGCGCGCCAGTCGGACGGTGTATCTGAATAAAGGCCAACTCAGTGCTCAAAAACCCGAATGAAATACCTGCCGCTGATCTGGAGCAACCTCCGGCGCCGCCGCCTGCGGACGTTTCTGACGCTGCTGTCGATCCTGGTCGCCTTCGTGCTCTATGGCTACCTGGCGGCCATCAAGCAGGCCCTGGTCGGCGGCGTCAACGTCGTGGGTGTGGACCGCCTGGTCGTGCGCCACAAGGTCTCGATCATCCAGCCCTTGCCGGTCAGTTACAAGGAGCGCATCGCCCAAATCCCCGGCGTGGCCCTGGTCACGCACTGCTCGTGGTTCGGCGGGGTTTACCAGGACCCGAAGAATTTCTTTGCCCAGATCGCCGTCGAGCCCGAGGATTTTCTGAAGATGTATCCGGAATACCGGTTGCCGCCGGCGCAGCAGGCCGCCTTCATCAAAACCCGCACGGGGGCGATTGCCGGGCGCAAGCTGGCCCAGCGCTTCGGCTGGAAAGTCGGCGACAAGATTCCCATCCAAGCCACCGTGTGGGTCAAACTAGACGGCACCAAGGAATGGGACTTCGACCTGGTTGGCATCTATGACGGCGCGAAGAAGGGGACCGACACCACGCAGTTCTTTTTTCACTACGATTATTACGACGAGGCGCGCGCCTACACCAAGGGGATGGTCGGCTGGTACATCGTCAAGGTGAAGGACCCGAACCAGTCGGCCGCGGTCGCCCGCGCGATCGACGACGAGTTTGCCAATTCGCCCAACGAGACCAAGGCCGAGACCGAGGGGGCGTTCGTCCAGGCCTTCGCCAAGCAGGTCGGCGACATCGGCACCATCATGCTGGCAATCCTCAGCGCGGTGTTCTTCACGATCCTGCTGGTGGCGGGCAACACCATGGCCCAATCGGTGCGCGAGCGGACCGAGGAGCTGGGCGTGCTCAAGGCCATGGGTTTCACCCGCCAACAGGTGCTCGCCCTGGTCCTGGCCGAGTCGTGTTTCCTGTCCGGCCTGGGCGGTCTGCTGGGCCTGGGCCTGGCCAGCGCGTTGATCGCGCGGGGCGATCCCACCGGCGGCTCGCTGCCGATGTTCTTCTTTCCGACGAGCGACCTGGGCGTGGGTGTGCTGATCGTCGTGGCCCTGGGGTTGGTGACCGGGATCTTCCCGGCGCTCCAGGCCATGCGCCTGCGGATCGCCGAGGCGCTGCGGAGGATGTAAATCTTAGAACCGGCTCCCACATGGCTGGCCCCTTCAACTGGCTTTCGCAGATCGTCTCGGTCACCAAGCTGAGCCTGGAGACCATTCTCGAGCGCAAAGGCGCCGCCGCCGCCGCCGTCTTCGGCATCGCCGGCGTCGTCGGCGTCTTTGTGGGGGTGCTGTCGATCGCCCAGGGGTTTCGGCATGCGATGACGATTTCCGGCGAACCGGACACCGCCATCGTGATGCGCAGCGGCGCCAATAGCGAGATGATGAGCGTGTTGCTCCGCGACGATACCCGGGTGATCGCCGACGCCCCCGGCGTCGCGCGCGGCCCCGACGGCCCGCTCGCCTCGCCCGAGCTGTTCGTCATCATCAACCTCCCCAAGCGCGCCACCGGCACCGACGCCAACGTGCCGCTGCGCGGGGTCGAGCCGGCCGCCTTCCAAATCCGCCGCGGGTTGCGCCTCATCGAGGGCCGCCGCTTCGAGCCCGGCCGCAACGAGGTCATCGCCGGCCTGAGCGCCTCGAAGGAATTCGCCGGCCTGGACATCGGCGCCAAACTCCAGGTCGGCCACGAACAATGGACCGTGGTCGGGATTTTTGCCGACAACGGTGGCGTCGCCGAGTCGGAGATTTGGACCGACGCCGGCGTCCTGGCGCCGGCCTACAAGCGGGGTGAATCTTTCCAGGCCGTTTACGTCAAGCTAACGGCGCCGGCCGCCTACCAGAAGTTCAAGGACGCGCTGACGTCCGATCCGCGGCTGAACATCAAGGTGGTGCGCCAGACCGAGTATTATGCCGAGCAATCGTCGGTGATTTACCGGCTCATTACCGGGCTGGGCACGCTGGTCGCCACGCTGATGGGGATCGGCGCCGTGTTCGGCGCGTTGAACACGATGTACTCGACCGTCGCCGCGCGCACGCGCGAGATCGCCACCCTGCGGGCGTTGGGTTTTGGCAGCGGGCCGGTCGTGATCTCGGTGTTGATCGAGGCGCTGCTGCTGGCGTTGGTGGGCGGAGCGATCGGGGCCGGGCTGGCCTATTTCCTGTTCGACGGTTACCGCGCGGCGACCATGAACTGGCAAAGCTTCAGCCAGGTCGCCTTCTCCTTCGCGGTGACGCCGGCGCTGCTGCTGCGCGGGATTGCTTATGCGGCAGTGATCGGGTCGGTCGGCGGGTTGTTCCCCGCGATCCGCGCCGCCCGCCTGCCGGTGGCGGCGGCGCTGCGCGAACTTTAACCCCCGCGGCGTCCCCTCAGATCGGAAGCACCACGGAATTGGAATCACGCCGCCGCCAGGACCTTCACTTCACGGGCCAGCCTGTCCGCGAGCCGCTGTTGCACGCGTTCCAGATCGTAATGTTGGCCAAGCAGCAGCTTCCGCCTGGCGTTGCGCTGGATGCCGCACGGCAACCGGCGGGACAATTCCGCCTTGAAGACCCGCTCGGTCTCCGCACCCACCAAACTCAGAATCGCTGCCGAACCATCACGCGGAGCGTTACTGACGTCAAGCTCGCCGGCCAACCGTCGGACTATTCATGAACGGCTGTTGCGCGTTGCGCCAACCATCCCCATTGCGAAGGGATTGCAACCCGGGGGCCGATTGAGGATACTCGGGCCGCTGCAACTCTGGAACGCCGCCGAACCAACTTATGTCCCGGCTCAAATCCAAAACGCCGCCGACCCCGGCGCGATTTTTTGATACGATCAACGCGTATCAGCGCACCGCCGCGCTCAAGGGGGCGATCCAGCTCGATCTCTTCACCGCGCTGGGCAAGACCCGCGCCACCGCGCGCGTCCTGGCCGGTCGCTGTGACGCCTCCGAGCGCGGCGTGGCGATCCTCTGCGATTACCTGGCCATCCAGGGGTTCCTGGCCAAGCGGGGGGACCGCTACGAGTTGACCGCGGACGCGGCGGCCTTCCTGGACCGTCGCTCGCCGCATTACCTGGGTGGCACCATCGAGTTCTTGCTGGCGCCAACGTTGCGGGAGGCCTTTGACGACCTGGCCGCCGCCGCGCGCAAGGGCGGCACCGTCATCTCCCACTCGGGCACGCTCTCTTCCGATCACCCGGTCTGGGTGAAATTCGCGCGCGCGATGGCCCCCTTGATGCGGTTGCCGGCGCAAGCCCTGGCCCGGATGATCGCCCTGCCGCCCAAGCGCGCGGTCAAGGTACTCGATGTCGCCGCCGGGCATGGGGTCTGGGGCATCGCCTTCGCCCAACAGCACCGCAATGTCCAAGTGGTGGCCGTGGACTGGCCGAGTGTCCTGCGGGTGGCCCGCGAGAACGCCCGCGCCGCCGGCGTCGAGTCGCGCTACACGACCGTGGCCGGCAGCGCCTTCGACGTGGACCACGGCGCGGAATTCGACCTGGTCCTGCTCCCGAACTTCCTGCACCACTTCGACCCGGATACCTGCGTGCGGCTCCTGGAAAAACTGCGGGCGGCCCTGGTGCCAGACGGCCGGGTGGTCACGGTCGAGTTTGTGCCGCATCCGGATCGGGTCTCCCCGCCCGGGGTGGCGGCGTTCAGCCTGACGATGCTGGCGACCACTCCGCACGGCAACGCCTACACCTTCAAGGAATATCAGCGCATGTTTCGCCAGGCCGGCTTCGCGCACAATCAGCTCCGCCCCCTGCCGGCCGCCCTCCAGCAGGTCATTGTTTCCAAGCGCTAACGAGGCGTCGCCTCAGACCGGCATCGATTTCGTAAGTTCGCCGTGAAAACAGGCGCAAATCCAAGGCTGGAGCAAAGTTAGGCAGTTTCGCATTTCCCAGGCATTTTCTTTTTCTTTGACATCGGCCGCCATTTGGGTATCCTTTCCTTATATATGGCACGGATACACGCCACCCGGCGCAAGTCCACTCTGGCTCTGCGCCAGCGCAAACGCTGGTTGCTCTCCCAACTCAATTTTTTTCCCGACCTGCTGCGGGCCTCCTTGGTGGAGTGCTTTTCCCGCTGCGGCAAATCCAACTGCCACTGTCATCAGGGCGGGCCCAAGCACGGCCCGTTTTATTTCCTGACTCAATGTCTGGCCGTCGGCCGCATCAACAAGTTCCTCCTCAAAACCCCGGTGCAACAAAAGGCCTGCCGGGAGGGCATCGCCCATTACCGGCAAGTGCAGGAGCAAATGGAGGAAGTCTCCCAGATTAACGCCGAGCTGCTGCGCCGGGGCGAGGTTCTCTGCGATGAATAGCCGCCCGTTTACTCAACTGGGCCAGTTTGTTCATTATGCCACCCAACACTTCGATCTGCCTTTGCTGGCGGGGGGCTGGACCGATTCCCGGCCTCAGCCTGAGATTCCGGGCCGCGCCGTCGGGTTGAGCTTGGTCTTGGGCGAGGTGGTGGGCAGCCCCAGTTTGCTGCAATTGGAACAGGAGACCAAACTGCCGCAGTGGCAGCGCTGGGTCGGCTACCCGGGTCCGATCAGCCACGACACCTTTGGTTATGTGGCTGAGCGTCTGGACCCGGAGCCACTGCGCCGGGCCGTGCGGTGGATCAATCGCAAGCTCAAACGCGGCAAGGCTTTTGAGGCGGGCAAAGTCAAGGGCCTCCTGGCGGTCAACCTGGACGCCAACGAGCAGTTCTGCAGCGACCATCGCTGCTGCCAGGATTGCCTGAGCCGGGAAATCACCTGCCAAAATGCCGACGGCCAGGAGGTCAAGAAAACCCAGTATTATCACAAGCAGGTCTATGCGCAGTTGAGCGGGCCGGAGTTGAGCGTGATTTTGGACTTTGAGCCGATGCGCCAAGGGGAGGAGGAATGCGCGGCCGCCTTGCGTTTGTTGCGCCGGATGCGCCAGAAATATGGGCCGCGCTTTTTGGATGTCGTGGTGGTGGACTCCTGGTACGCCACCGGGCCGTTTCTCAAAACCGTGGCCGAAGGATTGGGCTGGCCCGTGGTCACCGTCCTCAAACAGGAACGCTACGAGGTTTATCAGGAAGCCCAGGCCCTGAGCCGCGGACAGAAGCCGGCCCAAGTGGTGGAGCGGGACGGTCGTCAAGTCGAGATTTGGGACGTGCGTGCTTTGCGCTTCAGCGACAGTTACACCACGCCGGTGCGAGTGGTCCGCGCGCGGGAAAGATGGCAGCAGCGGGTCCAGCAAGGCCTGGAGTGGGTGACCGAAGCAAAGGAACAGAACTGGCTCTGGGGGGTGGCGGGAGATTTGGACAGCGCTGAGGGCGCGGTCATCCGCGACCTGGGCCACGGACGTTGGAAGATCGAGAACCATGCCTTTGGCCAACTGACCCAACACTGGCATTTGACCCATTGCGCCCATCATCATCCCGTGGCCATGGCGGCGCTGTTGTGGATCAAGATCCTGGCCTTCACGCTTTTTCACGCGTTTGCCATTTTGCACGGCAAACTCTTCCGCTTGGGCAGAGCCACATTGCAAGAGGTGCGCCAGCAAATCTATCGCTCTCTGCTCTGTGGCCCGCCCGTGCCGCTTTTCAGCGGATAAACGGCAAACAAAGACAAAACGATCCCTCCGACAACCGGGACACGCGGACGCCAGACGACTCACCCGCCGTGAGCCTGACAGCCAAGCTTTGTCCCGCACGCCAAGGAACCGAAACGTCAGCGACAGGACTGCCGCCCGGTTAAAAAATGGAATGCCTGCCCAAACCGAAAATCCAAACCACCTTGCGAAATCGCTGTCAGACCGGAACCATCATTGCGCTCGGCAGGCGGTTCGTTTAGGTTCGCGCCATGACTGATTGGCCAGCGGTGTTGCGTCTGCTCGCAGCCGTGTGCGTTTGCCTCGGGTGGGCCGGCTGCAGCCCGCTGGGACAAAACACGCCGGACGAGCAGAAGGAATCTTATTTTCTGGTCGGCAAGAGCCGGGCGGGCAACCTCGATTACCAGGGCGCGGCCGATGCCTTCGAGAAGGCCCTCGAGGTCAACCCCCGCAATGCCTCGGCGCATTACGAACTGGGTCTGCTCTACGAGCTGCATCTGACCAACTACCCCGCCGCCATTTACCATTACCAGCGCCTCCTCAAACTCCGGCCCGGTTCGGACCGCGCCGAGATCGTCCGCCCCCGCATTACCGCGTGCGAACAGGAGCTGGCCAAAACGGTATCGCTGGGGCCAATCACGCCGGCGATGCAGCGCGACCTCGAACGGCTGGCCGAGGAGAATCAACGCCTGCGCCAGCAGGTCGATTACTTGTCGCGCCGGCTGACGATGCTGACCAACGTCCCGCCGGGGCCGTTGGGTACCATCTCCGTCAGCGCGACGACGAACCCGCCGGCGGGGCGCTCGACCGCATTGACCAACCGGCTGCTGCTGGCCGCGACGGATGCCCCGGCGCCGGGAGCGGCGTCCAGGACTTACGTCGTCAAGCCGCATGACACCCTCAGCGCGATTGCCCGCAAGCATGGAGTCAAGTTGGCCGCGTTGCGGGCGGCCAACCCGCGCCTGGACCCGCGCCGGCTCCGGATCGGGGAAAGCCTGGTGGTGCCGTCACCGGCGGGTCCTTGATTCCTGAAACCCGTGATCAGCCAGACACAGTTTTTGCGTCCCGGTTGCCGCGCGGAGCGTTCCCTGAACCGGCGGGCGGAACGATCGCCAGGTTTTGGAATGCGCCAGTCCTCCGGCGCTTCACGGTGGGGTCGGGTCTCAGGCAAAGCGGCGGAGGACCGCCGCGGTCCAAAACGCGTTCGCGCTGGCTCCGGTCCTTTGCGGTTCAAAGCCGTAACGTGCGGTCTGCGGCGCGCCTGGCCGGACCGGTGGGACCCGGAGGTCGGATGTTGAACCGGTTTTATTTCGTGGGCATCACGCTGTTCTGGGTAACCATGAACGTGTTGCTGTGGCGCTCGGAATTCGGGAGCGGACACGAGATCGGCAGTGCCGTGCCGGCCGAAATTGTCTGGCAGAAAATCCTGACCGCGCCCGACAACTCGACGATGGACGTGTTTCACCGGGGCCAACGCATCGGCTTCTGTCGGTGGGCGGCCAACGTGGGCGAGGCGCTGGCCGGTGGCAAGACCAGCCCCGAGGATTACGAACCGGAGGGGATGGTCCGCAGGCTGAGCGGCTACACCATTGACTTCAACGGCAACGTGGCATTGACCGCGATCACGAACCGGCTGCGATTCGAGTTGCACCTGGGCTTTGCCACCAACCAGGCCTGGCGCGAACTGACGCTGCGCACCAGTGCCCGACCCCATGCCTGGGAATTCCGCTCGACGGCCGCCAGCCAGTCCCTGACCGTCAGATACACCGGCGACGCCGTCGGCTGGGAACACACCTTCACCCTGGCCGAACTGCAGCAGCCCCAGCGCGTGCTCGAAGACCTGGGGTTGTCGCTGCCGTTCCTGTTTCCCGCCCTGCCCGTCGAGCCGGTCCCGGGTCGGCCGCTGTCCCTCGGTCTGGAGTGGCAGGCGCGCAATGACTGGCTCCAGATCGGGCACGCCTCGGTGCGCGTCTATCGCCTCCAGGCGCGCTTGCTGGACCGATTCCAAACGGTCGTCCTCGTCAGCCGCGTCGGCGAAATCCTCCGCGTGGAACTGCCGGACAGGATCACGCTGGTCAACGACGCCTTGTCCAATTACTGAGGGAAGGCCGGTGTCGTGATCGAACTCATCCACCTGGTCAAACGCTTCGGCGACCTGGTCGCCGTCAACGACATCACGCTGCGGATCGAGCGCGGGGAGTTCTTCGCCGTGCTCGGCCCCAACGCCGCCGGTAAGACCACCACCATCCGCCTGTTGGCCGGCTTGATCAAACCCAGCAGCGGCAGCGCGCGCGTCGCCGGATTCGATGTCCAGGCCCACCCGTTGGAGGCGCGCCGCCGGCTGGCCTACGTGCCTGATTTTCCGTTCTTGTATGACAAACTCACCCCGTGGGAGTTCCTGCGGTTCACCGGTCAGTTGTTCCAGATGCAGGACAGCCAAATCCGGTCGGCGGCGGCGGAGTTGATCCCCCGCTTCGGGCTGGAACCCTATCTGGGCAAACCCCTCGAAGGACTGTCGCACGGCACGCGCCAGCGCGTGGCCATCGTCTCGGCCCTCCTTCACGACCCGGCCGTGTTTATCATCGACGAACCGATGGTCGGCCTGGACCCGCACCACATCCGCGTGGTCAAGGACCTGCTCAAGGAACGGTCCCGCCAGGGCATGACGGTCTTCCTCTCGACGCACGAGTTGAGTGTGGCCGAGGAGATGGCGGACCGGATCGGCATCATTCACCAGGGCCGGCTGATCGCCGTTGGCACGCGCGAGGAACTGCGGCGGCAGAGCGGGGCCGACGGGGCGCTGGAGCAGACCTTCCTGACCTTGACCGAGCCGGGGGGTGATGGCGCGGAACCGCGCCGGCAACCCAAACCCTCCGTCACGCGATGAGACCGGGTTCGCCGCGCGCGGTCCCCCCGCCCTTGCTCCTGTTGTTGCGCGTCAACGCGCTGCAATCCTGGCGCCGAATCCTGACCTTGCGCGGCCAATCCCGGTTGCTCACCTCGCTGATCGGGGGGTTTGTGATCGGCTACCTGTGGTTGGCCTTCCTGCTGTTCCGCCACGGACTGGCGTTCGTGGACACCTTTCCCGGCCTGGGCACGTTGTTGACCGAGCGGCTGTTGTACGTGCTGTTCGCTTTTCTGTTCGTGCTGCTGTGGTTGAGCAACCTGGTGATCTGCTATACCAACCTCTTCCGCAATCGCGAGACCGGCTTTCTGCTGGCGTTGCCGATCCCCGCCCGGACCATCTTCCGGTGGAAGTTCATCGAGTCCGCCCTGCTGGCCTCGTGGGCCTTTCTATTCCTGATCGCCCCGCTGCTGGCCGCCTACGGATTGAACCACGGCGTGCCCTGGCATTTTTATCCAGTGACGGTGCTGTTGATCGGGCTGTTCATCGTGTTGCCGGCGGTGGCCGGGGCCTGGTGCGCGGTGAACCTGGCGCGGTACCTGGACCGGCGCAGCTTCCAGGTGGTGGCGGCCGCGGTGGCCGTCCTCCTGCTGGTCGGCGCGGCGTTCTGGTTGCAGCCCGAGCCGGTGAACGACGAGCGGCTCGAGACCCGCGTGCTGGCGGTGCTGGATCGGCTCCTGCTGAAGACCCGGTTCGCCGATTTTCCCCTGCTGCCCAGCTATTGGCTGTCGGCCAGTGTGCTGGATTGGTCGGAAGGGGCGCTGACGGCGGCGGGTTTTTTCATCCTGGTGCTGCTGAGTCACGTGCTGTTCTTCGGCTCGCTCTGTTTCACCGGGATGGGAAACCTGTTCTACGATGCCGCCTCGGTGGTGCAAAGCCGGGGCAGCGTGTTCGGCCAGTGGGATTGGTTCCGGCGTTGGCGCGCGCGGGCTCGGACTTTTTCCTACGGGCCGGGGCCGGCGGAGGTGGTGCTGAGCGCGGCGCGCTGGCTGCCTCCGGACGTGCGTGCCTTGCTGGTCAAGGACGCGCGGATGTTCTGGCGGGACACGACGCAGTGGGGGCAGACGCTGGTGTTATTTGGGCTGTTGGGCGTCTATGTCATCAATTTGCGGCACTTCTCCCAGCAGCTCTCGAGTCCGTTTTGGATCAAGCTGATTTCCTTCCTCAACCTGGCGGCGTGCTCGCTGAACCTGGCCACGTTGACCACCCGGTTTGTCTTTCCGCAGTTTTCCCTCGAAGGCCGTCGTCTCTGGATCATCGGCTTGGCCCCACTGGGGCTGGTGCGCGTATTGAAGGCCAAGTTCTGGCTGGCCAGCGTGGCCTCGATGTGCGTCACCCTCGGCTTGGTGGCCCTGTCGTGCCGGATGCTGAAGCTCCCGTGGGGGCACACCTTGTATTTCGCCGGCGCCATCACGGTGATGACCCTCTCGCTCAATGGATTGGCCGTCGGCCTCGGCGCGCTCTACCCGAATCTCAGGGAGGACAACCCGAGCAAGATCGTCAGCGGGTTCGGAGGCACCTTCTGCCTGGTGCTGAGCTTCCTCTACATCCTGGGGTCGGTCACCGTGCTGGCCTTGGGCTCGCCGTGGGGTCGCGCCGGGACTGGCTCGATTGCGGCGCAAGCGGCAAGTTGGGCCGGCTTCGTCGCGCTGTCGCTGCTCCTGGGCGGGCTGCCGCTTTACCTGGGCTTGCGCAAGGTCGCCGATTTCGAGTTCTAGCGAGGCGCGCCTCAGACCTGTGGCACTTCAGGTCAATCCCCCGCTTTACACCCGCCAGCCCCGGGACTAAAGTCCCCGCATGGCTTCGGAAATTGATCAGTCTGACTTTGTGGATAGCGATTTTCACACCGATCCGAAGTCGCCCTTCGCGGCCGATGCCGCGGTGGGTTCGCCCGCCGAGAACCTCGGACGCCCGCCCACGCGCGCGGAACTCGACGCCAAGGTCAGCCAGACCCAGCAACGCCTGGCTGAACTCAAACAAGCCCAGGATCGACTCGAACGCGAGCGCGCCGCCCTCGAGGAGGCCCGCCGCCGCCAGGTCGAGTTTCAGACCGGCCGCGACGAGATGCTGCAGCATCTGACACGCGGGCTGGGCTTGCTCGAGGAGGCCGAGTTCGCCGCCCGCCGCGACGCCGAGCAGATGAGCAAAACGCTGGGGGGCCTCCGGGACGCCCTCGGCAAGGTCCAGGGCCTGCGCGAGGAAAACTGGACCAAGGACAACTGGAGCGTGGAGTTGACCGCCGCCCTCACGACGATCGACAACGCGCGCATGGAATGGAATGCGGCGCGGCTGAAATGGCCCTTGCTCTCCGAGGCGCCGCCCCCCACCGCCAACGGCCCGGCCGCGCCGGTCCCGCCGCTCAGCGCCGGGCTGGAGACGCTCGGGTTCGGCCGGCTCTGCAAGCTGGGATTGGGCTTGACGTGGCCGTTGGCCTTGGCCGCCCTCGGGGCACTGGGCTTGCTGTTGTTCCTGGTGGTCCGGCGGTAGAGCCCTTGAACCGTGAAACCTGCTGTCATTCACTCCAGTTTTGGCCGTTCCTTCCTGGTCGCTGCGGTTCCCCGCCAGGACTCGCTGAAGACGGTCTTCACAGACGCCGGTTTCCGCTCGCCGGTCGCCGAGCATCCCGGCGCCCGCGCCCGGACCCGGCGGTGGTGGGTCTGAGAGGGCGGATCGCCGCGCGCCTCGGCCATGATCTTGTTCAAAAAAAGAACCGATCCCATCTCGGAACGCGCCCGCGCGTTGAATGCGGAAATCTCGGCCCTGGAAAGCCAGATCAAGCGGCTGAACACCACGCTGAACCAGGTCCGCGCCCAGCCGCGCCTGCGTTCGACGACCCTGCCGCACGGCCCGGCCAGCAGCCCGGGCAAACCGCCGGCGCCCGAACCGGTATTCGAGGAGGTGCCGCAGCACCGGATTCAAACGCCAGCCAACGGGGATTCGTCGCCGGCGCACTTCAACGATCTGGGCATGCGCAAGTACGATCTGCCGGGCGCCTGGCGGCGCCTCCACGGGCTGTTCCGTCCGCCGCCGCCGCCGGCCAACCCGAAGCTGGTGAGTTTCCTGGCGGCCGGCAGCGTCCAGGGATTGCGCCCGTTGCGCTACGAGAAGCGCGTGGCGCGCAACCGGTTCATCGTGCTGGTGGTTTTGTTCGTGCTGATCCTCTGGGGCATCGCCTACGCCTTCTTCCACGCGCGATGATCCTCAGAAGCTGTTCAGCACGTCGATCATCTGGCGGAGCCGGCCGTAGCTGCGCCGATTGAAGGCCAAGGCAATCCGCTGCAGGTCCAGCGCGTCACGGTCCTCCCGCTCCTCGGGCGTCGGCTCGACCACGCGGATTTTGCCGCCGTTGATGATGTCGGCAAAATCCTCGTTCAAGCCCGCAATGGCACCCGCCGAGGGGACGCGCTTCAGGCGGATGACGAACTGATCTTTCACGAAGCGGCTCGAATGGTAGTTGCGGTAGAACCGCGTGATCCAGCGCACCGCCTCGTCGGTATCGTCGGTGAACTGGTAGAGGTTGAGGTCCTCCTCGGAAATCAGCCCGTCCCGCAACAGGTGCTCGC
>JAGWYX010000014.1 GCA_018969165.1 Verrucomicrobiota bacterium | reverse complement strand
TTCTCGTTCACCCGAATCTCACCTTCCCCGCCGGAGCGCAACACCTCGCCAAACAGTCGTTGGAGGAGGTCGGCTCCCTCCGCCTCGCCCACATCCAGCGAGACGTATTGGAACGCGGGATGCTCGCGCGCGACCGCCTTGCCAAAGCCGGTCGTGAACGTGTCGAGCGGCGTTCGGCACGCGCTGATCCAGCGCAACTCGCGGACTCCGCGGCCCAACGCGGTTTGGACCCGCAACAGCTCGCTGAGCACGCGCCGTTCGAGGGCTGGTTGGAATTCGCTGCCGGCGGCCCCAGGATCGAGGGGCTCATCCAGCGGAAGCATGTTGAGCACCACCGCACCGGCCAAGCCGTCGGGGAGCGAAGGCCAAGGCGCCGCTCCCGGCGCCGCGTCGGTGTCCAGCCGGATACACTCGACCCTGCGCTCACGGAGGGCGGACAGGATCGATTCGGCCCGCGCCGCGTTGCGGTCGAGCAAGAACACGGTCGGATCCTTCCCCCCGTTCGCCGCGTCCACCGATTCGCCAAGTACCCAGTCGGGCGTCAACCATTGGTGTCCGGCCGTGGCCGAACCGCGGAGCGGCCGGGCAATCAAACCTCGCATCCGCCCCAGCACGAGCCCGGCCGTGTCCATGAGTGTCAAATCAAAACGCCGTGTCCCCGCGGCGGATTCAGTGGTCCGCGTGACCCACACGATCACCTCGTCCGGCAGTGGTCTGTGAACGACCAATTCCTCCAGCCCGAACGGAACCAGCAACGGCGCCGTCTCCCGCGCCGCCAGGCTCAGCCCCATGGCGACGTGCATCGCGCCGTCCAGCAGCGACGGATGCAGGACATAGGCGCCGCCCTCGCGCCCCCGGGCGGCCTCTGGAAGATGGAGTCGGCCTAAAGCTCCTTTGGCTCCGACCTTCACCGCGGTCACCGGTCGAAGCGAATCGCCGTATCGCAGACCGGCCTGCTCGAACGCGGCATAAACTGTGGCGGCCTGAAATTCTTCAAGGCTGGTCGCCTCCAATTCAGGGATGGAAATCCTCTCAACCGGACCCGGCGGTCCATCGGGAAGCTCGACGCGACCTTGGGCGTGAACCACCGGATGGTCCGGCGCATCGAACCGGATTTCGAACTCGGCACCGCCGACTCGCGGAGTCATGACCAAGGCGAGGGCGACCGAGTTATCGATCGGTTGGACCGGCGCCAACCACACCAAATCACGGATCACGACCACGGGTCGCATCCCCGCAATCCGCTCGGCCGCCGCGCGGGCCATCTCGATGGCGACGACACCGGGCAATGTGGGCACGCCGCCGACCACATGATCCGCCAGCAGCTTATCTTGGGCTGAAAAGGATTTGCGGAACTCGCGGCGATCGCCCGCCAGATTCTCGCGGTCAAGGAGTGGATGGGCGGGGGGGGAAATCGGCATCGCCCCTCTCACGTCGGCCGCGGCCGAAACCCAGAACCGTTCGCGCAGGAACGGGTAAACCGGCAATTCAATCAAGCGACTCTCGTCATCCGTGAACCAGCGATCCCAATCCGGGTTGTGGCCGCGAACATAAAGGCCGGCCAACCCGGCCAGGGTCTGCTCCGGCGCTGCCGCGTTGGATCGGTCCCAGATCCCGGCTTCCTCGGCCAGGAGCGCAGCCTCGACATCCGGTTCGGGGCGGACAGCCTGACCTTCATGCAGACCGGAGGGGTAACGTCCATCCGCGAGCGCGCGGAGGCTTTCCACGAATTGGCCGCGGTTTGACACGATAAACGCCACGCGGCACGGAAAGTGGCTTCGTCCCATTGCCAGCGTGCGGGCGATGTCTTCAATCCGGGCTTGACCGCCGGCTTTCTCCAGCCACGCCAGCAAGTCGGCGGCCCGGCTCTGCACGTCCCCGGCGCGTTTGCCCGACATGACGACCAGGTAAGCGCGGCGCGGGTTCGAGCGCGACTGTCGCGGGACATACTCCTCGATCACCGCGTGGGCGTTGGCGCCGCCGAATCCGAAGGAACTCACCCCCGCTCGCCGCGGGAGCAAGCGGCCGTCCGACCCCGCCAAGGCGACCCACGGCTGGGTGCGCGACACAATGAAGAACGGGCTCCCTTCGAGCCGGAGGTAAGGATTCACGCGCTGCACGTGGAGGCTCGCCGGCAGAGTCTGGTGCTTGAGGGCGAGCAAGACCTTGATGACCCCGGCGATGCCGGCGGCGGGTTCAAGATGCCCGATATTGGTCTTCACCGAACCCAAACCGCAGTAACCCACGGGGCCCGCCGTCCCGGGTTTGCCAGCCCGCGATTGAGCGAAGGCCTCCTTTAAGGCTTCCACTTCGACCGGATCACCGAGTTCCGTCCCCGTGCCATGCACCTCGATATAACCCACGCTCTCCACGTCCACGCCCGCCTCGCGGTAGGCCTGCACGAGCAGGTCCCGTTGCGCCTTGGCATTCGGCGCGGTCAGCGAGCTGGCCCGGCCGCCATGGTTCTCCGCCACCGTTCGGATGAGGCCCAGGATCGGGTAGCGGCCTCGTTCCGCCACCGCGAGCGGCATCAGGTAGATCGCGCCCACCCCTTCTCCGCGCACATAACCGTTGGCGGACGCGTCGAACGTCTTGCACCGGCCGTCCGGCGCGAAAATCCCCATCTGACTGGTCATGACGTAGCCCCACGGGCTGAACATCAGGCTCACCCCGCCGACGAGGGCGCTCCCGCATTCGCCGCGCTGCAACGACTGGACGGCCCGGTTCAGCGCCACCAGCGAACTGGAGCAGGCGGTGTTGACCGACTCGCTCGGGCCGCGCAGATCGAGCAGGAACGAGACCCGGTTCGCGAGCATCGCGTGAGAATTGCCCGTTGCATTAAACGCGTGCGATTCACCGGCCGCCGCGATCAATTCCTGGTAATCCGAAGACTGCACGCCAACAAAAACTCCCACCCGTTTTCCCGCCAATGCCGAGGCTTGTTCTCCCGCTGTCTCGAGCGCCTGCCACGCCGCTTGCAGAAATAGCCGGTGTTGCGGGTCCATCAACTCCGCCTCGCGCGGCGAGATGCCGAAGAATTCCGCGTCGAAGCGATCCACGCCCGGCACAAACCCGCCCCACTTCGAGTCCGTTTTCACCGCCGATGCGGTGGCGTTGCCATAGACCGCCCGCCAATCCCAGCGTTCCGGCGGAATCTCCGTAATCAGGTCGTGCCCGGCCTCCAAATGCCGCCAGAACTCGCCCAGGGTGGCCGAGCCAGGGAAAAGACCGCTCATGCCCACCACCGCGATCGGCTCGCGACCCGACGTTGCAACGGGTGCCGCCGGTTCCGGATGTTCCGCGAGTGCCGGCTGGGTTTGTGAAGCGAGCGCTTTGACCGGTGCTTTATCGGGTTGAACAAGCCCGGTCAAGGCCGTCGCCGCCTCCGGAAACTCCTGACGCAAAAATTCTGCGAACGCGCGCGGGTTCGGGTAGGAGAAAAACAGGTTCGGAGCGATGCTGACGCCCCAGTCGGTCTTTAGCCGTTCCGCCAACTGCTTCAACGTGATCGAGTCAAATCCCATTTCGTTGAATCCCTCATCGACGTCGATCTCCGTCGCTGGCATTCCCAAAACGGCCGCGATCTGGCCGCGCAATGCGTCCAACACCAAGCGCCCCGCGTTGGTCCCGGTCTGGATGCTCGCATCTTCCCGAGCCGCCGTTTGCGTCGGCGCCGCCCCGCTGGATGGGATGAGCCCCAAACCGTGCCGGATCATTGGCAGGATCCGTTCGGGCCAGCCCGCGTAAACCAGGAACAACGATTCGTCGGACCGGATGGCATCGTCGAACGCCCTCAATCCCGCCTCGGTCTCCAGCGGCACGACCCCGAGCGTTCGCTTCGCCCAGGACGCCCAGGACGACTCGCCCGCCGCATCCGCCGCGACCCGCATTCCTCCCTCGCGCCACCAGGGCCAACTGATCGAGATCGTTCTTCCCCGTCGCCTTCCCGCCCGAACTTCCGCCGCCCGCCAGGCGGCGAACGCGTCGAGAAAAGCGTTGGCGACCGCATAGTCGCACTGCCCGATGTTCCCGGACACCGCGACCGACGAGGAACAAAAAACCATCCAGTCCAAGTCATCCTCCAGCGTGGCGGCGTCGAGCGCGATGGCGCCGCTGATCTTGGGGGCGATCACTCTTCGGAAGGACTCGACCGTCTTCTCGGCGATGGTGTGATCTTCGAGAATTCCCGCCGCGTGAATCACGCCATTAATCGCGCCCCACCGCTGTCGAACCGAGTCCACGACCCGCCCGAGTTGCTGGTGATCAGAAACGTCGGTCGCAAAGTATTCGAGTTCGGCCCCGGTCGCTTCAACCTCGCGCAATCGGCCGGCAAGCGCGTCGTTCGTCGGCGTCCGCCCGATTAACGCCAACCGAACTCGGGCCTGTCCCGCCAGGTGCTTGGCGAACAGGAGCCCCAGGCCGCCCAGTCCGCCCGTGATCAGGTAAACCCCTCCTGACCTCGCCACCGACTTTGTCGTGACGGGTCGCGCCGCCACGATTTCGACATCGCGCACCCATCGTTGCTCATCCGCGTACCGGACCTCGACTCCGGCCGCATCTCGTGCTTCCAACTCGCGGGGGAGAATCTCCGCCAACTTGGCGGCGTGGCACCCGGGGGCGTGGATTGATCGCGTGACCATGTCCGGGTGTTCCAGCCGCAGGACCTTGAGCAGCCCAGCGACGGCCGCGGCAGTCGGGGCGCCCCGCGCCGCATCGCCCGAATGGAGGTGAAAGAATCCAACGGTCGCCTTCTCCTTCGTCCTGACCAACGCCTGCGCCAAACCAAAAGCGGATTCCACGGCCTCCAGGCGCTCAATCGCCGTCTCGTCTTGGGCGGGATTCGAAGGCCCGACGGTCAGGCGATGGACAACGAACCGCACTCGTTGCCCACGCGCCGAAATCGCGCCCAGGCAACGCGCGAAATCTTCCGGCGCGGTTATCCGCACCGTGAAATGGTCCTCCGCGACTTTCGAAAACTCTCGGCCCGGCTCAATCCATACGGCCGGCCCGCCCAACGCCCTTGCCAGGCTCGAGTCCCTATCCAGCACGACCAGGACCTCACCCGGGGCGAACGGCGCGCTGGAAACGCCCTCCGGCCGCGGCAACGGCGATGGCCGCCACGTTTCCTTGAGGTAGATGGTTTGCGGCGGCTCTGGTTCCGGGGACGATGGGCCATCGGCCATCGGAACCTTGGCAGCAAACCAATGTCGCTCCTTCTTGAAAGGATAAGTCGGAAACGAGATGCGGCGGATGGCCCGCCCGCGGTAGAGTCGTTCCCAATCGATCGCGTATCCCTGGGCATACAGGTCAGCCAAGACTCGAAGTTTCCGCGTGCATTCGTCCGGGTCCGATACGCTGGCAACTTCCTCGGCCACACGATGCGCCAATTCTTCAAGCGCGGGTTCCGCGGCTTTGGCATTCAGCGTCGATTTGGTTCCGAACGTCCGCTCCGAAGGACGGCCCGCGAGCACGCCCGCCAGGAGCTCACGGAGTTCCGCGAAACTTCGCGCCACGATGGCTCGACGATGACTGAAATGCTCCCGCCCTGTGTTGAGCGAATAACTTACCGCTTCCAGCGAGTGCGAACCCTCGCTCCGTTCCAGCCAGGCAGCCAGGTCGCTCAGCCTCGCCCGAAGCGATTCCTCCGTCCTGGCCGACAACGTCACGAGACAACTAGCCGGCGGTTCCTGGCTCGACGCGGGGCGCAAGTCGGGCGCTTCCTCGACCAAGACGTGCGCGTTGGTGCCGCCGAACCCGAACGAATTCACCCCGGCCCGGCGCGGTGCCCCGCTTCGGGTCTCCCACGGAATGGTCTTCTGATTGATGTAGAGCGGCGACTCCTCGAGCTGGATCAAAGGATTCAGGCTCTCGAACCTCGGCATGGCGGGAATCTCCCGGTGCTCCAGCGCGAGGATCGCTTTGATCAACCCCGTCAGGCCGGCGGCGATTTCGGTGTGACCGACATGGGCCTTGGCCGATCCGACCGCGCACGTGCCCCGCGCCGAGGTCGCGGGTCCAAAGGCCATCTTGATGGCGTTGATCTCGACCGGGTCGCCCAGGTCCGTCCCGGTTCCGTGCGCCTCGATGTACTGGATGGTTTGCGGGTCGATCCCGGCGTCGCGCCAGGCCTCCTGCATCACCGCCGCCTCCAGGCGCGGACCGGGCGCCGTGATCGACGGAGTATACCCCCCGTGGTTCACCGCCGTCCCTTTGATCACGGCGCGGATCGGGTCCCCGTCGGCCAGCGCCTTCTGCAACGGCTTCAGCAACACCGCCGCCACCGCCTCGCCCGGAACGTACCCGTCGGCGCGGCGATCGAACGTATGGCAACGCCCACTCGGCGAAAGGATGCCCAGGCGGCACCCGATGAAATAATGGCTCGGCCCGAGGAGCAAACTCGCGCCCCCCGCAAAGGCCAGGTCGCATTCGCCTTGCCGCAACGCCCGGCAGGCCAGGTGCACCGCGACCAGCGAGGACGAGCACGCGGTATCCACCGAAAGGCTCGGCCCCTTCAAATCCAGGAAGAAGGACGGCCGATTCGCCATCATCGTCGCGACGTTGCCCGTGGCGTCGTGCGCGTCGACCGCCTTGCCCGTCCGGCTCATGGCCTGCTGGTAATCGGTCGAGAACGTGCCGGTGTAAACCCCGGTCCGCGTTCCGCGAATCCGCGACGCGTAACCCGCGTCTTCGCAGGCGGCATAAAGCACCTGGAGAAAGAGCCGGACCTGGGGATCCATCGCCTTCGCTTCGTTCGGCGAGATGTGGAAAAACTTCGCGTCGAAGCAGTCGACGTCGTCCACGAAGCTCCCCCATTTGCAGTAGAGTTTCCCCGCGTTTTGCCGATCAGCGTCGTACCATCGGCGGCAATCCCAGCGTGAGATCGGCACCTCCGAAATCAGATCCGACTGGTCGCGCAAATGGGCCCAGAAGGTTTCCACGTCCGGCGAGCCGGCGAAACGCCCGGCCATCCCAATCACCGCGATGTCGTGATCCCGCACCCGCTCGGATTCCCTGGTGGCGGATCGAACCGCCACGACACGGTCGGCCTGTTCTTTCCCAGCCTGGTCGGCTTGCTCTACTTTCGGAGAAGTCGCGCTAGATCCCGGCCCGTCGGTTGAGCGCGCCGGATTCGGCGTGCCCACCCCCTCCATGATCGGGACGAGCGAAGACGCCTCCCCTCTCCGGCCTTCTCCTCCGCGGGCAGCGGAAGTGAGGGTGCCCGCAGGGCGGGAGATGAGGTGCTTTGGTTCAGGGTCCCGATGCATGCGCGATCGCGGAAGGGGACTTTCCACCGCCCGGCCCAGGAATCGGGAGAACGCCTCGCCGTGCTCGCGCGCCAGAAACGCGCTCAGGTCACGGAGGTTGGGATATTCAAAAAAGAGTGTGGGATACAACTCGACACCCGCATCAGCCTCCAGCTCACGCGTGAGCAGGACGAGCCCGTTGGACTCGACTCCCAGATCCATGAAATTGAGCCCTTCTTCGATAGGGCCAACCGCGGCACCGAGCAGCGGTTTGAGTTTATCCGCCAGGTATTCCCGCAGCGACGCTTCGAGCGGACCAGGTTTACCGATCGCGTTCACTCGGCCGTTCCCCGGTGTCGGCTTCGACACGGAGCGGGCGGTGCCCGCCGGTTTGCCTCCCACGCCGATCATCTGGACGAGGACCGTTCCGTCCGGCGCGCAAAGGGAGATATCCAGCAAAACAAAATCCACGGTCACCTTGCGAAGGTCAACGACCCCCAGCACGCCTTCAGGGACGTGCGGCGAAAACGCTCGAAATTCGTGGATCGCAAACGGCAGGTAAACCGCGCCGTGCGCCTCCATCGCCACGGCGAGCCCGCCGATGAAGGCGCCGTGCAACCAGGCCGGGTCAGGCTCCAGTGGCGTCGGCCCGCGGTCCCTGCGGACGCCGGGCAGCAACTCCACGACCGCGGTCGAGCCGTCACTGACCACGCTTTTCACAACCCGCAAGCCGGGTCCGTGCGGCAGCCGCGCATAGACTTCGTCGCCCGTCAATCGGTGGCGCACCTCGCCCGGGATCTCTGGAATCCGCCGAGGCGCCGGACACTCGCCTACTTCAGCCGTGACGAAGCCATCCGCGACGACCCGGAATTCGCGTTCGCCCCCCAAACGAAATGCCACCTCAAACGTCTGCTGCGAATTCCGCCGTCCAACCGCCACTTTGAATTCCACCGACCTACCCGCCGGGATGCTCACCCGCTCACGGAAATTGATGCCCCTGAGAACCGGTGTCGCATCTCCCCAGCCGGCACGCCGGAGAACCCCGAATACCAAGGAGCAGTGAGTCAAGCCGGGCAGGACCGCCTCACCGTCGATGGCGTGGTCCCGCACCAACGGATCATCGGCCTCAAGCGTGACCGTCCACGGGCCAGGCGTGGCTGGCGCTGAGCCCGACGCGCGCCGGCCCTCCGCCAGAAGTCGTGCCGCGTCCGCTTCCGAGATTTCCCCGGATTCAAACCGCAACAAAATATCTTCCGCCCAGCTCATGGTCTCTACAACTGCAATTCCTTCAGCACGTCGCCTCGCGAGATCGCGCCCGACTTCAAACGCCGCAAAAGGGCGACCGCGCGGTCGTGGTCGAAGCCGGCGGGTTCCGGGCCCACGGCCACGATTTCGCGCCCCAGCCAATAGCGTCTCCGTTGAAAGCGCGTTGGCGGCAAGGGGCGCCGTTCCCCGCCCGCGGCCGGATGCTCCTGCAGGATCGCATGCACGTTCGTGCCGCCGAAGCCGAATGAGGAAACCGCCCCACGCCGCGGACCGTCACCGGTTTCCCAGGGCTCCGCCCGAATGATGGGATAAAAAGGGGATTCGGCAAACCGAAAGCGCGGATGCGGCTTCAGACAATGCAAGGTCGGCGGTTTGACCCCGCGTTGAAGGCTGAGGACCAGCTTGATCAGGCTGGCGATGCCGGCGGCGTGCATCAGGTGTCCCATGTTGGACTTTACCGACGCCACCGCGCAGTGCTGCAGGCGAGCGCCACCTCGCCCATACACGCTCGCAGCGGCCTTGATCTCGATCGGGTCGCCGAGCAGCGTTCCTGTCCCGTGAGCCTCCAGATACGAGACCGTCGCCGGATCGACACCGCTCCGCGCCAGCGCCGTTTCCATTACCTCCCGCTGCCCTTCAAGGCTCGGCACCGTGAGTCCCGGGGTATGGCCGTCGTTGTTCGCCGCGGAGGCGAGGATCGTGGCGAGAATGCGGTCCTTGGCAGCCACCGCCGCCTGGTAGGGCCTCATAAGCACCAGCCCGGCGCCTTCGCCCAAGACGAATCCGTTGGCCCGCTCGTCGAAGACGCGGCAGCAGCCGTCCTCCGAGAGCACCCGGGCTTTGCTGAAACCGACAAAGTCGCTCTCGTCCACCAGGAGATGGACACCGCCCGCCACGGCCATTTCAATGTCGCCACTGAGCAGGGCCTGACAGGCGTCGTGCACCGCCATCATCGAGGAGGAGCAGGCCGTGTCCACGGTTTTGGCCGGACCTCTTAAATCGAAAAAGTCCGCGATCCGCGCGGCCATCATGTTCTGGCCGGTGTTCACCACCATGTGCCCGGTCTGCTCGGCCGTCAGATGCTTCAGGTTGGATAACAAATACCGGCCCTCGGTGGCGCCGATAATGACTCCGACCCGCCGGCCGCGAATCTCGGCGTCCGGATAGCCGGCGTGATCGAACAACTCGCGCGCGAGTTCCAGCAGCAGCCGATGCTGCGGATCCAGGCCCAGGGCGTCACGGTCGGAGATGCCGAAATAGGCGGCGTCGAACAGATCGATTCCGTCCACGATCCCGCCCGATTTCACGTACGATTTGAGCGGCGCGCGCTTGTCCACGCTGAACGACGCCGCGACGTCCCAGCGCCAATCCGGCAGTTCCCGCACCAGATCCCGGCCCGCTTCGAGGTTTTCCCAGTAAGCCTGCAACGCGGGCGATTGCGGAAAGCGACAGGACATCCCCACCACGGCAATCCGGCGGTCTTGTGGCACCGAACAAACCGAGACCGACCCCTCACCGCCGGTGGTCGCCAGGCCGTTCAACACCTGGGTTCCCCGGGGAACCGCCACGGCCGGCGCGGGCGCGGAGTCGGCCAGGTACCCCGCCAGGGCCGAGACCGTCGGATGATCCGCCAAGACGCTCGGTGGCAGGGTCCGGCTCAGCCGTTTCTCCAGTTCGTTCATGATGGTGATCATCATGATCGAATCCACCCCGAAGTCGTCGAAGGTCGCATCGACGTCGATATCCGACGGCGGGACGCGCAGGATCTCGGCAAAAATCCCCGTCAACGTGGAACTCATGGCCTGGCGGTCCGCCCCGGAACCCGCGGGCACGCCACTCGCCTCGGCGGGAGGGGCCGTGGCCTTGGCCGTCGAACCGAGCAGGGCCTGGTCGAGTTTCATCGGATCCCCGTAGAGCACGACGCATTGGGGTTGAGGCGACGCCATCGCGGCGTCCAGCGCGTCCAACCCGGCTGAAGTCGGGAGCGGCCGCATCCCGAGCCGATTCTGGAGCCATCGTTCGGTTTGCGCGTCCACCGACATGCCGCCCTCGCTCCAGATCGGCCAATTGATCGACACGGTCTTTCCTTGCCGCTCGCCCGCTGATCGACGAGTTTCGCGTCGCCGGGCAAACGAGTCCAGGAACCCGTTCGCGGCCGCGTAATCGGCTTGCCCGAGATTGCCGAGGACCGAGGAGACCGACGAGAACAGGACAAAATGCTGCAACGGCAAAGCCTGCGTGGCGCGATCGAGATTGACGGCTCCCAGCACTTTGACTCGCAGCACTGCTGCAAAATCCTCCAGGGTCTTCTTGAGCACGAAAGCGTCGCGGATCACTCCAGCGGCGTGAATCACACCGTCCAAGCATCCGAACCGCTCCAACGCCATACGAACCGCTTGCTCCACCTCGGGACTGACCGACACATCGGCTTGAACGTACATCCCCTCGCCTCCCCAAACCTGGAGCTGCTCCAAAAACGACTCCCCGTCCGCGGACAGGGGGGAACGGCCCAGCAGCACCAGGCGCGCGGTGGTGCTCCGCGCCAAATGCTCGGCGACGCGCCGACCCAACTCGCCCAGCCCGCCCGTGATCAGATAAACGGGCGGCTGCGCAGGTGGGTTCGCTTTCGTCGCGGGAGTGAACGGCAAAAGCGTTTTGACGAAGCGCCCGCTGCCGTCCCAGCGAACCTCCTGCGCGAGGTCGACGGCGAACAACTCGTCGAGCAATCGGTCGGCCAGTGTTCCGCCCGATACGTTGTCGATCTCCACGACCCGGCCCCGGTACCGACCGTTTTCCTGGCTCAGGCACTTGAAGAAGCCTGCGGCGGCCGCGCCGTCTTCACGGCACGCGTGAACCCACTGCACGGAGTGCACGCCGCATTTTTGCAGGGCCTGCGCCAGCGAAAACGCCGCGAACACTCCGGTCCGCAATCCTCCCGGCCATTCGCTCACTCCCGCGTCAGCCGGGGTCGCGAGCGGCCAGAGCTGCAAGAGATAGAGGTTGCGACTCCCCTCGCCCAACACGGATTTGACGAGCCGAACGCCATCATCCGTCGCTCCCGGTCGCATCGCAATAGCTCCTTCGCCATCCGCTCGGAAGGCCGCTCCGGCCCGCACCTGGACGACGCGGACCCCGGGCGAACTCGCGTGGATTCGTTCGCGAACCGTGGCGAAGCGGGCGTTGTCGTCGTCCAGGACCAACACCACCGCGCCGGCATTCGGCGTCGCGCGCTCCGGCACGGAAGCCGGCGTCCATGACGGAAGGTAAAAGCGCGTGCGATTGCCTGAGGCCACGCTCGGAGCGGCCGGTGCAGGCAGTTCGCGGGTCATGAAACCGTGAATGGCGCAAACCAGCTCGCCCGCTTCGCTGTAGATTTGGAAGTCGTGCTTCTGCGGCGCCTGGGAATGACTTCGGGTTGGCGGAGAGCACACCGCGAGGCACGTTTCCGGCAACGGCGCCAGAATCACGACCTCGTCGATGCCGAACGGAACGGAAAGGACCGCCTCGCGGTTCGGTTCGAGTGCGTGCAAACCGAGAACCGTCTGCAGGACCGCATCCATGAGACTCGGATGAATGATCTGCCGGCTGCGATCGGGAGCAGCCGCCACGACCGGAGGCAGCCGCAACCGTCCCACCGCGCCCGCTGGCCCCGCCTTGAGCCAATCCAACACCCGGAAGCTCGGCCCGTAACTGAGGCCGATGCGCTCGAACGCCCGGTAAATCTGCTCCTGATCCAGCCGCAGCGCGCACGTCTTTTCGAAGGCTTCGAGTGCGAAGCGCTCGGGCGGAATTGGCGTCGGCGCGGAGAATCCGATTTTCCCTTGCGCGTGCAGGATCGGCCTCGTCGGCGCATCCGTCCGGACCTCGAAAGCCACGTCACCGCTCTCCTTGCGAACCAGTTCGATGATGATCGTGGTCGACCGCTCCTGCACCAGGATCGGCTGGGCCCAAACGACATGCCGAAGCGCCGCCACCTCGCCGAGGCCGCCCCAGGCCGCCGCCGCGGCCCGCGCCCATTCGAGATACGCCACCCCCGGCACCGTCTTCACCCCGTTGACGACATGATCCTGCACGTAGAATTCGTCCGCGCGAATCGTTTTGTGAAACCGGCAGCGCGCGCTCGTCATCTCCACTCGATCGAACAACGGCGGCAATTCGGCGCCATCGGGCCGACGCGCTACCGGGCTCGCCGGTGTCGAGGAAATCCAGAACCGATCCTGCGCCAGCGGGTAGCCAGGCGATTCCAAGCGCTGCCTGGCCGCCGGCTCGAACAGTCGAGCCCAGTCCGGTTCATATCCCGCGACGTAGCCTCGCGCCGTCGCGCGCAGGGCTTCGAGCGTGTCCGGCAACATACGCAGCTTAGCCTCCCATTCCAGTTGCTCGGACTCCTTGACGCGCGCGGCCACGCCTCGCCAGACCTCGCCGCTGGTCTGGCCCTGTGCCAGTTGGTCCAGCTTCCGCCTCAGGTCCGAGACCGAATCCGCCACCAGCGCCGCGCGTTCGTTGAAATGCGAGCGCCCCAAGGCCAGGGTATAACTCAGGGCGGCCAGATCATCCGGCTCAGCGCGATCCTCGAGCCACTCCCGCAAATCCGCCACCTTGCGAGCGAGGGCGGTTTTCGTTTTGGCCGAAAGGACGATAATGCGGGGGCCAGGCAGGGCTGGTGCTGGCTTGGGGCCGCGAAACTCTTCGAGGATCACGTGAGCGTTGGCGCCGCCGAACCCGAACGAGCTGACCCCAGCCCGGCGTGGCAACTCCCGCCCTTCACGACTCTGAATTGCGGCCCAGGGCCGCGCCTGGGTCAACACATAAAACCGGGTCCCGGTCAGGTCGATGTAGGGATTGAGCTTCCGGACGTGCAAGGTGGGTGGCAGAAGCCGGTGGCGCATCGCCAGCAAAACCTTGATCACCCCGGCAATACCCGCCGCCGGCTCGAGATGCCCGATGTTGGATTTCACCGAAGCCAGCCCGCAACTGGGTTCACCGGCCGGAGGCGAGCCAAAATGCGCGGCCAACGCGGCGAAGGCCTCCTTGAGCCCCGTCACCTCGACCGGATCGCCCAACTCGGTTCCCGTTCCGTGAACCTCGATCATGCCCACGGTCTCGGGCGCCACCCGAGCGCGGGTATAGACCTCGATCAGCAAATCGCGCTGGGCCTGGCCATTGGGCGCGGTCAATGATTGGGCCCGGCCGCCGTGATTGACCGCGCTCCCGCGGACAATGCCCCGGACCGGATATCCCCCAGCCAACGCGTCGCTCAGCCGCATCAGGTAGAGAACTCCAACGCCTTCGCCCTTGACGTAGCCGTTGGCCGAGGCGTCAAACGTTTTGCACCGGCCGTCCGGAGCGAGCAACGAGAGGTGGCCCGCCCCAATGGACGTCTCCGGGGTCAGCAGCAGGCTGACGCCGCCGGCGACCGCCGCGTCGCATTCGCCATCCAGCAAAGCCACGACGGCGCGATTCAGCGCGACCAACGAACTCGAACACGCCGTATCGACCGCCTCACTGGGACCGCGCAAGTTCAGGAGGAACGAGACCCGGTTGGCCAACAGGGCGTGGCCGTTGCCGGTGGCGGTGTAGGCGTCGGCAATTCCCTGCCGCGCCAACATCCCCTCGTAGTCGCGGAACTGGACTCCGGCGAATACGCCCACCCGCCGGCCCGACAACGCGGCGGGAGATTCTCCGGCCGACTCGATCGCTCGCCAGGTTTCCTGCAAGAACAAGCGATGCTGCGGATCCATCCGCTCCGCCTCGATGGCCGGAATCCCGAAGAACGCGGCATCGAATGCGTCCACACCGTCAATAAAGCCGCCCCACCGCGTCGGCTTTTTCGTCGCCGGGCCGGACTGGCCGATCTCCCGCCAACTCGCGCGGTCTGCCGGCACCTCGCGGATCAGGTCGTCCCCCTTCTCCAGATGCCGCCAGAAATCGTCCAACGTGGGCGAGCCGGGAAACACTCCACTCATCCCGACCACGGCGACCACCTCGTCGCGGACCGGCAATTCGGGGCTCGCGACGTTTGCCTCGCCTCGCGTCACCTTCCGCGCTGGCTCGGTTACGATAGGACTGGTGTTTGCTCCCGCGCCTTCGTATCGATCCCGGACCGCCGATTCGTATTCCCGGATCAAATGCTTTTTGAACGCGCTCAGGGTGGGATGGGAGAAAAACAGGCTCGGCATGA
>JAGWYX010000013.1 GCA_018969165.1 Verrucomicrobiota bacterium | reverse complement strand
AGGCACCGCCTCTCCCGCCCTGCGGGCGCCCTCTGCTCCGCTGGCAGCGGAGGAGAGGCCGGGGAGAGGAGGCGCCTTTCCTCGCCTCGATCCTGGAAAGCCCCGACGGTTGCTCGACCATGCGTTGGGACCCTGAACCGCCAGTGGTCGGAGTCGGCGCGACAGCGTCTTGGACTGCGGCAGTCCGCTGCCGCTTTGCCACGCGCGCGCCGGAAAGCGCCAGGGGACTGGCGCAGTCCAAATGAGGGAGGAGCCTCCATTCTCCATGGCGCATGAGATGGGACCATGAACCGAGGCACCGCCTCTCCCGCCCTGCGGGCGCCCTCTGCTCCGCTGGCAGCGGAGGGCCGGGGAGAGGCGGCGCGCTCCGCCGTCTGGTTCATGGCAAACCCTACGGCCCACCGAACCGCGCAACGGGACCAGGTAACGCCCGCGATCGGACCGCGGCTGGTCCCAAGCCGGCGCGCGTGCCGGGCCGCTGCGGGTTGCGGACAACCCGCGGTCCGGCCCGTGGAGAACACCGCGGTGCCTCGACCGTGTTGGGGGACCCTGAACCGTCCCCGCGCCTCGTAGCAGCCGGCGTGAGCCGGCTCTGGCTTCACCGGGGAGGAGCGTGAGCGGACTCACGTCCGCTGCTACGCGGTTCAAGGCCGCCGCCTTCGGGTTGGCCGCCCCCGTCGCGAGCCGCAGTCCCTTCGCGTCTTAGCGCCTTCGCGTGGAACCGCACATTCGGCTTGCCGGCCCGGCAATCATGGCAGCGGCTTGCTCGCCAATGGCAACGGCTGGAGCTCGACTCGCCGGAAAAAAATCTCCGAGCCTTCGCACTGCAACAGGATCCGGCCGCGGCGCGGGAACACGTGAAAGGCCTCGTTCACCACCGTGCCGTTGACGGTGACCCGGATGCGGTCGCCGTCGCACAGGCACTCGACGCGCGTCCATTGGCCCGGCGGACTTTCCACGTCATGGGCGCCGCGGAAATCGGTTTGGTCCTGCCAGTGGCGGTCCTTGCCGAACCAGTTCAGGCGGCCCCACCGTTCGAGCGTCAACTGCGCTCCGCCCTTTTGCCAGAACGGCCAGCCATCGGCGTCGCGGCCGGGGGCGATTTCGGCGGTCAACCGCGGGGCGATCAGCGAACCGTCCGCCGCGTTGCCGCGGATCAGGAGGAAATCGCCGACGGCGCCCTGGAACAGGTTGCACTCGAGGGCGGCCATGAACGCGCCGTGACCGTCCTGGCTGTTGCCGTCCGGCCCGACGGCGTGCAGGAAAATACCGGAGTCGCGCGCCTTGCCCACGCGATCGTCCCAGGTCCAGTTCTTCGGGCCCCATTTGAACTCGGCGGTGAGCCGGTAGTTTTCGAACTCGCGCTCGGTGGCGAGGTAGCCGAGGCCGTCGCCGGAGATGTGGATCATGCCGTTGGTGACGGTGAAGACGTGGCGCGGGTCCTGGCGATGCGTATCCACGAGCCAGGTGTGGAAACCGGTCAGGTCGCGGCCGTTAAAGAGGCGGAGCGGGGCGGACGAAGGATGGGGGACGGGAGTCGGGGATTGGGCGGAGGCGATCGGGGCCGCGAATGCGCAAGTCGAGGCGAGGAAGAGAATCCGGACGCAGGAATGAAAGCAGTCAGAGCATGAACCGGAAGGGACCGCGGGGGCTTTCTCCGTGCCGTCCGTTGGACTTCGCGCGGCCGGTGAGGAACTGTCGGACCGCGGCTGGGTCATCAGCGACCAGCCGCAGCAAGGTCGATCGCGTTCGGCATTGGAGATCAGATTGACGCCAGGTGGTGGGCCGAGTCGCTGCGGCTGGTCCTGCGGACCCAGCCGCGGTCCGCCCGATGAACCGCGTCGCAGTGGGCGAGAGTTCGCGCCCTCTGACCGCCAGGAAGGCAGAGCCGGCTCACGTCGGCGACTACGGGGCCGGGACGGTCGAGGGTCCCAATTCATGCGCAAACGCGAAGGAGGGTTTTCCATGAACCAAACAGGCAAAGGCGCCTCCATTTCCCGGCTCTCATTTCCGCGGCCAGCGGAGGAGAGGGTGCCCGCAGGGCGGGAGAGGCGGTGCCTCGGTTCATGACCTCGATGCGTGCGCCAATTCGAAACGAGACTCCCGATGAACCGTCATAACAACCGCCAGGTTTTGGACTGCGCCAGGCCGCTGGCGCTTTTTTGATCCTCCCGCGCGCTGAATCCAAAAGCGGCAGAGGACTGCCGCAGTCCATGACGCTTCGCGCTGGCTCCGACCCGCTCCGGTTCATGCGCGGTGAGCTGGTCCAGAGAGAGCACGGGACTGGCCATAATCCGCCTGGAGGTAAAGCCGAGCCGCCCTACCAGGTGGTTCATCTCCTCACCTGCGCCAAACCAACCCACCGCGTTCACACCCCGAACAACTCGGCGATGGTGCACTGAAACTCCGGGATCAATTTCTCGCTCAACACCTCGCGCCCGGCGAAGATATGGACGAGGCGCAGGCCGTATTCGCTGCCGTGATAGACCTCGACGTTGTCGTAGCGTGGATCGATCATCCACAGCCGCGGGACGTTCACTTCTTCGTACATCGTTTTCTTGGCCACGGTGTCGGTGCGATGGTCCTCGGAGCTGATGATCTCGGCCGCCAGCCACATTTTCCCGGTTTGCACGGTGACCAGCGCCAGGTCCGGCCGGATGAGCGTGCCCGCGACCAGTTCGACGACCGAGCGAGGCGCCAGCAGGCGCGTGGTGGGGACGTTGGCGAGGCTGGCGGTCATCCATTCGTGGAGCCGGCCACAAATCTGTTCGTGGCGTGGCCCCGGAGGGAACCGCAGGATCGTTTCACCGGCGACGATCTCTTCGTAGGGCTCGCTCATCGTTGAGCCAGGAAGCTATGCAGAAAGCGGCCGGTGTGCGAGCCTTTAGTTCGGGCCACCTGCTCCGGCGTGCCCTCGGCGACCACCCGGCCGCCGGCGTCGCCGCCTTCCGGACCGAGGTCGATGATCCAATCGGCTTCGGCAATCAAGTCCAGGTTGTGCTCGATGACGACGACGGTGTGGCCGGCATCGACGAGTCGCTGGAGCACCTCGACGAGGCGGCGCACATCGGCCATGTGCAGGCCGATGGTCGGTTCCTCCAGCACGAACAGGTTATGCCGCTCGCGCGGATCGAACAGCGGGAGTTGCTCCTTCCAGCCGGCCAACAAGTGGGTCACGAGCTTCACGCGCTGGGCCTCGCCGCCGCTGAGCGTCGGGCTGGTCTGGCCGAGCTTGAGGTAATCCAGTCCGGTATCGTGCAGGGCCGTCAGCGGCCGGCGAAGACGCGGGACGGCGCTGAAGAATTCGAGCGCCTCGGCGACGCTGAGTGCGAGGACCTGGGCCACGTTGCGGCCGTTGAACTCGAGGTCGAGTGTCTCGGGGTTGAAGCGCCGGCCCTGGCACGTTTCGCAGCGGACGAACGCGGGCGGCATGAAACTCATCTCGAGCTTGATCGTCCCGGCGCCTTCGCATTCCGGGCAGCGGCCCTGGGCGCTGTTGAACGAGAACCGGCTCGGGGTGTAGCCCCGCATCCGGGCCTCGGGCACCTGCGAGAACAACCGTCGAATCTCGTCGAAGAATCCGACGTAGGTCGCCGGGATCGATCGCGGGGTGCGACCGATGGGCGACTGATCGACCTCATAAACCGCGCGCAAGGACTCGAACCCGGTGACGTGACAGTTGTCGCGCCTCCGCTCGCGTCCTGCGGGCCGGGGAGAAGAGGCGCCTCCGGTTCTTGTGAGTCTCGGCCGCGATGCCAACGCGGCTTGCACTGCCGGCAACAGGCAATCGCGGAGCAGGGTGCTCTTGCCGGAACCGCTGACGCCGGTGACCACGGTCAGCCGGTTCAAGGGAAAGCGGACCGTGAGGTTCTTCAGGTTATGCACGGCGGCGTGGTGCAGAGTGAGCCAGCCCGCAAATACGGAGCGCGGAATGCGAAGCGCGGAATCGGGAGTCCCGGGTGCGGAAGGCGGGATCGCGGAAGCGCGGAGGTACGGAGGCACGGAGGCGCGGCCGGCGAGGGCGGAGTACGTTTCGATCTTGCCGGTGCCAGCTCTGACGGCGACTGGGCGGCGCTGGCCGCGGCTGGGGAATTGCTTCCTGGCGCGCAGGCATTGGCCGGTGATCGAGTCGCCATGACGCTGCAACTCGGCCAAGGTGCCGCTGGCGACGACTTGTCCGCCCCGCACCCCGGCGCCGGGGCCGAGGTCGATGATGTGATCGGCGGAGCGCATGGTGGCCTCGTCGTGCTCGACGACGACCAGCGAGTTGCCGCGCGCTTTGAGGATCGCGAGCGCGGCGAGCAAACGCTCGTTGTCGCGGGCGTGCAGGCCGATCGTCGGCTCGTCCAGAACGTAAAGCACACCGCTGAGCGTCGAACCCAGTTGCGCGGCCAGGCGGATGCGCTGCCCTTCGCCGCCCGACAGGGTCGTGACCCCGCGGCCAAGCTGGAGATAGCCAAGGCCGACCTCGGCGAGGAATTTCAGGCGCTCGCGAATCTCCGGTAATATGTCGCGGGCGATCTGCGCGGCGCGTCCTCTGAGTTTGAGCGCGCGAAAGAATCGCTCCGCGGCCTCGACGGTCATGGCGCCGACGGTGACGATGGTCGGAGCGCCACGTCCACCGGCGCGCTGAAATCCGGCGTCGGCAATTGCCAGCCTGACCGCGCGAGCCAGTGGATTCAGGCGCGCGCCGTGGCACTCCGGGCACAGCTCGCGCTGGCCCTCCTGCCAACCGAACCACGATTCCTCGATCGCGTCCGCGTTGGCCCCGCGTTCGACGTCCGGGAGATAAAACAACTCGCCGAACCCGCGGCATTTGGGGCACCAGCCCTGGGGCGAGTTGTAGCTGAAATGCTTCGGGTCGAGCGGCTCGAAGGACCGGCCACACCTCGGGCAGGCGCGCTCGGTGGAATGCACGGACACCTGGCCGTGGTTGTCGAGCGCCAGCAGGGTGCCCCGGCCCAGCTTCAAGGTTTCATCGACGAGTTGCTGCGGCGTCCGGACGGTTCCCAGGCCACGGCGCTGTCGCGAGCGCGTCGCGCGGGCGGATTTGGCTTCGAGCACGCCAATGACAATCTCGACATTGTGCTCGCGGAACCGGTCGAGCCGCAGCCGGTCGCCGGTCGAAAAAATCTTTCCATCGGCGCGGACCTCGGCGTAGCCGTGTTTGGCGGCCCACGCGGCGACGTCGGTGTGGAAGCCCTTGCGGTTTTTCACCACGGGCGCGAGCAACAGCAAGTCGCCGCGCCGCTTCAGGTCGGCCTGCAAATGGCGCCCGACCTGGTCCCGGGTCTGGGTCTCGACCGGCACCTGGCAATCAGGGCAGAACTGCGTGCCCAGGCGCGCGAACAGCAGGCGCAGAAAATGATGAATCTCGGTGACCGTGGCCACGGTGCTCTTGCCACCGCCGCGCGAGTTGCGCTGTTCGATGCTGACCGTCGGCGGGATGCCGGTGATCAGGTCCACGTCGGGCCGGGAGAGTTGCTCGACAAACTGCCGGGCGTAGGCGTTCATCGAATCGAGGAACCGGCGCTGGCCTTCGGCGAAGAGCAGGTCAAAGGCGAGCGTGCTCTTGCCCGAGCCGCTGACGCCCGTGATCACGACGAAGCGGTTGCGCGGAATCGTCACCGAGAGGTTCTTCAGGTTATGCTCGCGCGCGCCGTGGATGGCGATGTGGGGCGCGAGGGCTTCCCGCGACGAGGCGGCACGCGTGGTCACCGCGAACGCTGGCGAGCCCTCACCCCGGCCCTCTCCCGTCGGATGGGAGACGGTGGTCCCGAAGCCGGGTGGGGGCGCTTTCAAGGACAAATGCGCCCTCCCTCCCGAACGACCTTCGACGTCGCGTGCCGGCGGCAGCAGGTCGCGCAGGAATCGGCCGGTGTGGCTCGTTTCGCAAGCCGCGATCGTTTCCGGCGTGCCCTCCGCGACAACGCGGCCGCCCTCTGCGCCGGCTTCGGGCCCGAGATCGATCACCCAGTCGGCGCAACGGATCACGTCGAGGTTATGCTCGATCACCAGCACCGAGTGGCCGGCATCCACCAACCGCTGAAACACGCGCAACAAAACGCGGACGTCATCAAAGTGCAGGCCGGTGGTCGGCTCGTCGAAGAGAAACAAGGCGCGGTTTGGTGGTGCGCCTCGAAGGGGTTCGAGGGTTGAGGCCCCTGTCGGCGTTCCACCGCTGGCGATATTCCCGATCGCCGCCGCCCCGCCGAACTCGGCGAGGTGACTCACGAGTTTGAGCCGCTGGCTTTCGCCGCCGGACAGGGTGTTGATCGGTTGGCCCAGGCGCAGGTAACCGAGACCGACCTCCTGCAATAGTTTGAGGCTCCCAACCGCGCACTGAGCCCGCCGTGAATCGACCAACGCCTCCAGGAAACGGATGGCGTCGTCAACGGTCGCTTCCAGCAGGTCGGCAATCGACCATGATTGGTCAGTGGTCAGTTGTCCGTGGTCAGCGGTTTTGGCCCGCGCACCGCCTTTGCCACGGACCACGGACCACGGACCACGGACCTTAACTTCGAGAATATGCGGGCGGTAGCGGCGGCCATTGCACTCGGGACAACGAATGAACACGTCGCTCAGGAATTGCATTTCGATTTTCTCGAACCCGGCGCCACGGCAGCGCTCGCACTGGCCTTGACTCGAGTTGAAACTGAACGCGCTGGCATTCAGTCCGCGCTGCTTGGCCAGGTCGGTTTGCGCGAACACCTCGCGGATGTCGTCGAACGCGCCGATATAGACGGCGGGATTGGACCGCGGGGTTTTGCCGAGCGCGGATTGGTCCACGAGCATCACGCGGGCGAGGGTCTCGTCACCGGTGATGACAGGGGTCAGGGGTTGAGGGACGGGGGATAGGATGCCCGGATAGGGCTCGTCCGCAGTTCCGTTGATTTCTGAATCGCCTTCGTCCTCGCCCAGCGAGACAGTATTCGCGCGACGGGCCTGGAGACGGGCTTCGAGCGCCGGGAGGAGAACTTCGCGGACCAGGGTTGTCTTGCCGGAGCCGCTCACGCCGGTGAGGCAGACCAAGCGGTTGAGCGGGATGGCCACGGTAAGGTTCTTCAGGTTGTGCCGGGTGGCGCCGGTGAGCTTTAGCCAGCCGGTGCTCGCCGGCGGGTCGCCCAATGCCACAGCGTAGGAGTCTCGCAACACGTCCGCCGCTGGAGGGGCGCCGGCCGCGTCGCCCTCCGCGTCCGCGTGGTCCGACTGAGAATCTCGCCCGGGCTGCGCCCGACCGCCCTGAGGTGGAATCCCAAAAGGACCTGGGCCGCGGACCCAGTCGGCGGGGCCGACCGGCCGACGCGGCGGAAGCAGGAAGTCCCGCTGGCCACCGAGATACTGACCGGTCAGTGAATCGCGGCTGCGAATCAGGTCCTCAACCGTGCCCTGGAAGACCACCTCGCCGCCGGCCTCGCCCGAGCCCGGCCCGAGATCGACGACTTGGTCCGCCGCGCGGATGACGCCGGCCTCGTGCTCGACCACGACCACGGTATTGCCGAAGTCGCGCAGGTGCTCGAGAATGCGGACCAGTCGCGCGGTGTCGCGCGGATGAAGGCCAACGCTGGGTTCGTCGAGAACGTAAAGTGTGCTGACCAGGCGCGTGCCGAGGCAGGTCGTCAGGTTGACCCGCTCGGTTTCGCCGCCTGAGAGCGAGCGGGTCGGTCGATCAATTGTGAGGTAGCCAAGGCCGACCTCGACCAGGTAACCCAGCCGGGACCGAATCTCGCCGAGGACCAACCCGAGCGGGTCGGAAGGTTTCGCCTGATGGCGGGCGGCCAAGACTTCGATCACCCGCAGGGCCTCGGAAATCGGGAGCGCGTAGAACTCCGCCAGCGTCAGCGAAGCGCTGGGAACGCCCGGGACGGTGGAAGACGCGCTGGAGCCACCGGCCGCGGCCGGCCCGACTGCTCGCTCCCCTGTTTGCGCCCGATACAGCAGCGCGTCGGGCTGGAAGCGTTGGCCCTGGCAGGCAGGGCAGGTCGAGTAGGCGCGGTAGCGCGAAAGCAGGACGCGGACATGCATCTTGTAGGCCTTGGATTCGAGCCAGCGGAAATAACCTTTGACGCCGTACCAGGCCCGGGGCCATTCGTGGGCGCGGTCCTTGCCGTAGCCGGGGTCGCCGTTGATCACCCAATCCTGCCAACGCTTGGGCATCTTGTGAAACGGCACGTCGGTCGGGACCTGCCGCAGCCGGCAAAACTTCATGAGATCGTCCTGGCACTCGGCGCTCTGGCCGCTGAGCCACGGTCGGACGACCCCTTGGGCCAGGGTGCGCGAGTGGTCGGGCATCACCCGTTCGTAATCGATCGCGATGATCCGGCCAAAACCGCGGCAAGTCGGGCAGGCGCCGATGGGATGATTGAAGCTGAACAGGGCGGGCGTCGGCTCGCGATACTCGACATCGCAGTGCGCGCAGTGCAGGCGGTTGGAGAAACGGAGCGGATCGAGGGGGCCGGATGGCGGATGGATTGCCCACACCGCGAGTTTGCCTTTGCCGAAGTGGTAGGCTTGCTCGCACGCCTCGATGAATCGGGCGCGGTTGGCCGGGACGATCCGGACCCGGTCCTGGACGATCCTGATTGCCGAATGCGGAGTGCGGAAGGCGGCATGCTGGAGCGCCTCCTCGACGCGCACGATTTCGCCGCTGACCAGCAGGCGTTGATAACCCTGTTTGGCGACGAGGGCCAGGCTGTCCTCGAGCGACAGTTTGTCGGACAGCGGCAGGTCGAACGTGATCAGGCATTCCGTGTTAGCGATTCTGAGTCTGGCATTCTCCGGCGGTGCTTCCGTGCTTCCGCGCTTCGGCGATCCCGCATTCCCCAGCGTTTCCCAGATATCTTGCGGTGTGTCCTGGCGAACCAGCCGGCCGCACTGCCGGCAGTGGAGCTGGGCCAGGCGCGGCCAGACCAGCTTGAGGTAGTCGCAAATCTCGGTCATGGTCCCGATTGTCGAGCGGGTGGTCCGGACGGCATTGCGTTGCTCGATGGCAATCGCCGGCGGGATGCCCTCGATCCGGTCCACCTGCGGCTTGTCCATGCGGTCGAAGAACTGGCGGGCGTAGGGCGAAAAGGTCTCGATATAACGCCGCTGGCCTTCGGCGAAGAGGGTGTCGAACGCCAGCGAACTCTTGCCCGACCCGCTCAAGCCGGTGACGACGATGAGCCGGCCCAGGGGCAGGTCGAGATCGAAGTTCTTCAGGTTGTTGTGCCGGACGCCGCGGAGGCGGACAACCGGTGTATCGGACGATTCAGACATCGCAGGCGGAATGTACCGGCGGAGGAGTGGGTGTCAACGGCGAGCAACGGCACGCACCCGGCCCAAGTTCCCAAGGCGCGCCCCGGCGATCAGCAAGTGTCTGAACGCAAAACCCCATGACGAACTTTTGCTCGATCCGCGCGCTTGCTTTTCCGGTTCGGTTCGAGTATAAGAAGAGGCGCCAGTCAGGATCAGTGGACAAGAAACTGTCGGATGCATTCACTTTCCCTGAGATGTTTTGGGACGGGCGACGGCTGGCCGTGCGCAGACCGAAATCACTCCGCTTTCCTGTACCGATTCGAGCCGACCACCCTGCTGATCGACTGTGGTGAACCGGTTAGCGGCCGGTTCAAGGCCGCGGGTCTGAATTACGACGCCATCGACCGGATCTTCCTGTCGCATTTGCATTGTGATCACGTGGGCGGTTTTTTCATGCTGATGCAGGGATTCTGGCTGGAGCAGCGGCAGAAGGACCTCACCGTGCACCTGCCGGCCGAGGGGATCGCACCCATCCGCAAGCTGTTGCAGGCCGCCTGCATTTTTGACGAGCTCCTGGCATTCCGCCTGCAGTTTGAGCCGCTGGAGGTGGCCGTGCCGGTCACGATCCACAATGTGCAGGTAACGCCGTACCCCACCACCCACTTGGCGAGCCTGCGGCAGGCCTATCACGCGAAATACCCGCAGGATTTCGCCGCTTATTGCTTCCGGCTCGAGTCGGACCGGATCCGGATCGGCCACAGCGCCGACCTGGGCGCGCCCGAGGATCTGGCGCCATTGCTGGAACGGCCGCTGGACCTCCTGGTCTGCGAGTTGGCCCATTTCCGTTCCGAGGATTTGTTCCGCTTTTTGCGCGGACGCCCGGTGAAGCGGATTCTGTTCGTGCACGTGGACCGCCACCGGTGGAACCACCTGGAGGAAACGCGCGCGCTGGCGGAGAAGATGCTCGACGGCATCCCGTTCGCCTTCGCGCGCGACGGCGAGGAGATTCGACTGTAGCACTTTCCAAAAGCAAGGTCTCACCCTCTGCCGCAGGGAGAGATTTCCCAAAACAGTTCCCGCTTCAACGCCATGAACCGCGGCCGCGGAGGTGATCCGGCTTCCACGCGAGGCAACCCAGATGGAGCGGACTGAAGCCCGCGGCTACCAGGTTTGTGTTGGCCGCGACTTTAGGGCTGACAATGAGCCGGCCTTACCTGTTTACTCAGGCGGGTGTTCTGAACGATGTCCCAGATGTTGAAATCGTCCGGCGCGATGGGCGCGGCGACATTGACCAGCCGCGTCCTCGGCATGGTGCGTGAGATCGTTTACGCCAATTTCATGGGGGCCGGGCCGGTGGCCAGCGCGTTTGTGCTGGCGTTCCAGATCCCCAGCTTGTTCCGTCGGCTGCTGGGCGAGGGAGCGCTGACCGCGGCGTTCATCCCGGTCTTCAAGGAGAAGGAAAAGACCGCGGGGGAACCGGAGATGTGGCGGGCGGCCAACGCCGTGATCTCGGGTCTGACGTTAGTGTCAGTCGTCATCATCGCCCTGGTGGTGGCCGGAATTTCAGTGGCGTTAACGGTGGGGGTATTCACGGACAAGACGCGGCTGATGCTGCAACTCTTGCGGGTCATGTTTCCGTACATGCTGCTGGTCTGCATCGCCGCCACCTACATGGGCATGCTCAACGCCCGCGGGCACTTCTTCATCCCGGCGATGGGCGCGACGATGCTCAACTTGGTGATGATTGCGTCGGTCTTGTGGCTGGCACCGATGTTCGGACACACCCTCGAGACGCAGATTTTCGGGCTGGCCTTTGGCGTGCTGCTGGCCGGATCGGCCCAAGCGTTCTTCCAGGTGCCGGTCCTGAAACGCGAAGGTTACCGTTTCGAGTGGGTCAGACCCTGGCCCAACGAGACCGTGCGGCTGGTTCTGGTGCGCATGTTGCCGGGCACCATCGGCGTCGCCGCCTTCCAGTTGAACGTGGTGCTGACCCAGAGCCTGGCATTCTGGGTTGGCGACTCGATCGTAGCCTCGTTCAACTACGCGGTGCGGCTGATGGAGTTGCCCCAGGGCGTTTTCGGCATTTCGCTGGCGACTTACCTGTTGCCCACGCTGTCGGGCCTGGCGGCGGAGAGAAAGTACGCGGACTTTCGCGCGACCCTCAAACAGAGCCTCGGTTACCTGGCGTTCGTGAACCTGCTGGCCTCGGCCTTGCTGGTGGCCCTGGCCGAACCGATTATCCGGTTGTTGTTCGAGCGGGGTGAGTTCAGCGCTTGGGACACCCATGCGGTAGCCTGGGCATTGCAATGCCTGGCGCCGGGGTTGGTGGCGTTTTCGACGGTGAACATTCTGGCGCGGGCGTTTTACGCGCTGGGTGACACCACCACACCGATGAAGGTCAGCGCCTTTTGTCTGGGGTTGAACCTGGTCTTCGTCTTCTTCCTGGTGCGCCCGTTCGAGCAGGGCGGGCTGGGCATTGCCAACACGCTCAGCGCCGTCTTCAACGTGGGGTTGCTCGGCTACGCCTTGCGGCGGAAACTGAAACGGCTCGACCTGGTGGAGCTGCCGCGGGTGTTCTCCACGGTGCTGGCGGCGGCCCTTCTGGCTGGACTCATCGCCTGGCTCACGTATCGCGGCTGGGAACGAGGTTTGGGACACGCACGGTTGACGACCCGGCTGGGTGCGGTGTTTGTGCCGATGGGGGTCGCGACCGCGGCTTACGCGGCGATGACTTTGGCGACCCGTGTTCCCCAGGCGCAGGACCTGCTGGACTTGGTGCGGGAGAAATTGTGGGGGCGGCGGGGGTCAGGTCTCGACATTTGACAATTCGCCCCCTCCTCGGCCGACCTCAAACGTCAAATGTCGAGATCTGACCCCGACCGCGGATCATTGCACCTGGCGCCAGATCGCCCGGGCGATGGGGCTGTCTGCGTTCGGGACGTTGACCATCTCGGAGATGTGGCTTTCGCGCGGTACAAACAGGAGTTCGGCGGCGACGCCCGCCTGGCGAAGGGCGGCGTAGAACCGGCGCGCTTGCAACGGCAACGTCAGATAATCCCACTCGCAGTAGGCCACCAAAAACGGCGGCGCGCCGGCTCGGACGTGATATCGGGGTGACGCGTCGCGCCGCCGGATCGGGTCGCGGCCGAAAACCGATTCGAGGCTGTCGCCGCCGGTCAGGTCGTAAACGCCGCTCAGGGCGGCGACGCCACGAATGATCCTCGGTGAAAGGCCGTGCGCGGCCAGGTAATGCGAGTCCAGCGCCAGCAGCGCCGCCAAGTGCCCGCCTGCCGAGTGGCCGCCGACGTAAATCCGGTTCGTGTCACCGCCGTATTCGGCGATGTGCCGCACGGTCCAGGCGAAGGCCGCCGCCACATCTTCGATCTGCGCCGGAAAGGGATGTTTAGGCGCGAGCCGGTAACTGGGCACCACCGTCAGGATCCCTTCCTTGGCGAACCGGTTTCCCAGTGCGACGTACTGCGAGCGATCTCCATACTTCCAGGCCCCGCCGTGGATGAAGAAGAAAACCGGCGTCGATATCCGGCCGCGCGGCAAGTAAAGGTCCAACTTGTGCTTGGGCGCGTCCTCGGCCGATCCTGGTGCATAGACGAGATCTTTCCGTGCCTGGACTTCGGGCGACAAGGTCGGGGACGTCAAGCGCATGGCGGTCAGTGAGGGGCCTTGCAGGTAAATCGGGTTGGAAAATATCCAAGCCCGTTCCTCGCCATCGACCGGCAGCCAGGCTTCGAGGCGGTACGGGCCCGGGTTGGTGGCCACAAACGTGAGGTTGGTGCCCATCGTCTCGGCGACCAGTGCGCCGCGATGGATGAGTTTCAAGTGCGCCGCCAAGGGCGTCAGACCCGCCACCCGTGTCGGCCCCAGCCACGGCACCGGGTCGCCCATGGTGAATACCCCGAGGTTGTTGACGGCGCGGAAGGCGAACCCGGTCGGATCACACAACCAGTCGTGCGCCACGTAGGCGTGGCCTGCACGCAGGGCCTCGCGGACCGCCGGCTCCGTCAATTCACGGGCGAGGATGTGCGTGCTCAGATTTCGAAAGCTGACCGCGTACGGATCGAAGGTCGTGCCTTTGAAAATCTGGTTCTGGTGCGCGTCATTGGCGGCAATGCCGGTCAACGGATGCTGCTGGTTTTCGCGGTCCCACTTTTCAAAAATGCGCGCGTGATAATCCTCGCTCGCGGCGAAGAACTCGTCCGGGTAGGACTGGAAACCATCCACCAATTTCCGCCACAGGTCCGCGTTGGCGGAAGCGGTCATGAGCTTCAGGTAGGGGCCCTGGTCCAGTTTGGCGTCGGTGTGGCGGTTGGAAATCTCCATGCCGACGAGGTTCGTGGTCGGCGCGTCGTAACGCTCCTCGATGTGCGAGAGAAATCGGAGTTCGCCTTCGGACCGCGGCCGTCCGTCCGCTCTGAACTCGGGGAACTTCAGCAATCCCTCCCCGCCAAACTCGGCCCCGGCGATAAACAGGACTCCGTCGCGGAGCCCGCGCCAGGTCTCTGCTTTGGGCCCGTTGTGGTCGGTGAACAGCACGATGCGCACGCCGGTCTTTTTAGCGGCGGCGAGCACCTCAGGGCGCGTACCTTTCGTGTGCTCGGCGTCCTCGGCGTGGACGTGCATGACCGCCCGGAAATCCTCGAACACCCCGAGATTGGGGAGGGTCTGCCGTTGCGCGGCGAAGCGGAGTCGGGCGGCGTGCGCCGCCATGAGGTGTTCGGGCTGGAGGCGCTGCAACGAAGAGGGCCTGTTGGTTGCCGGTTCCGCCCCGCGCGCCAGGGACAACCCGAGGCCAAGGCAGAGGGTGAACAGGGGGAGGTCCATTGCCCGGCGGCTCGGGCTGCAGGACGATGAACCACGTGGTGCCATCATTCGGGGTTCCGGCCGCAGGCGGAGATGGTCGGCGTGCCGCGCTCGAGTCGTTGAACCGTGAAACATGCTGCAATCAAAATCGAATTTGGGCGACGCTTTCGCTGCCTGCCATTTCCGCCTCAAGGACTCGATCCGCGAGGCGCGCAGAGGAAATGGACGAAGACGTGAACGAATCAAAGGAGGAGCGCTAAAGATGACCTCAAGTTCGAGGCGCGCCTGGCTGGGCCCTTGTCGGTTGGGCCAGCGCGAAGGCGTTGTCCTGCGGTTGGTAGCCGACCAGTTGCTGCGCGTTGCTGATGTCCCAGTAGCGGCCGGTGTTGTTGGACACGCCGAAGAACACGGCGAACTGGACGTCGGCGCGCAGGGATTTGACGAAGAGCTGGGCCAGGTCGCGTGGGCTGCACCACTCGCGGTAGAGTTCGGTCTGCGTCCGGAGGCGTTCGCTGTCATACCCCTGAAACCAGCAGATGCGCACGCAAATGACCGACATCGCGTAGTGATCGACGAAGTAGCGCGCGAGTGCTTCGCCGAAGACCTTGGTGCAGGCATAGACCGTCCAGGGTCGCACCGGCATT
>JAGWYX010000769.1 GCA_018969165.1 Verrucomicrobiota bacterium | reverse complement strand
TTCGCAATGAAACCGTCATTATCCCCGCCGCCGAGCATCGGTTGCAGCGCGTTTTTGAGCGGCAGGTCGGTCGAGCCGGTTTGACCGTTGATGCAGACGTTCCCGGACGCGTCGATGGCCACCCCGTCGATCCGGTCGTCCAAGCTCCCGCCGAAATAAGAGCAGTAGAGCAACCGGGAACCGTCGGGCGTGAACTTGGCGATGAACCCGTCGCCGGTGCCGAAGGCGCTGCCGCCACCGTAGCCGGGTTGGAAAGCGTCGTCGGTCGTGGGTAAATCGGTCGAGGTCGTCAGCCCGACTACGACGATGTTCCCTTGCAGGTCCAAGGCGATGCTGTTGGCGACATCCCAGCCTGACCCTCCGAAGTAGGTGGAAAAGAGCAGCCGGCCAGCCGGGTCGAACTTGGCCAGGAAGGCGTCCATGAATCCGCCGGCGTAATTCGGTTGGAAAGCGTTGAGGATCGGAAAGCCATTGGTGCTTTCCGTTTGGCCGGCGACATAGGCGTTGCCCACGGAATCCACGGCGACGGCGAGAGCCATGTCATTAGACGTCCCGCCGAAGTAAGTCGAATACACCAGCGTCGCTGATTCGGCCCGGCGCGGATTCAGGAGCAGGACGAAAAGCCCGCACAGCAAAGCAAACGTCCAGCGTTTGACTGAAGGTTTGTCAAGGTAGCCTCCGGGTTCAGGCCGCCTCGGGAGCGGGGTGAAGAGCAGTGGCATGGACGTGGAGACGGGGCTGACCGCTCCGTGGCTTGAGACGGTGTTTGAAAAATGCGGAGCGCGGCTGAGTCGTCCTCGACCAGCCGCAGCACGCCCGGTGTTTCCGGCACCATTCACTCGGCCGAAGCGCTGCGGCTGGTCTCCGACCCAGCCGCGCTCCATTTTCAAAACACGCTCCGCGGGGCGCGGCAGCGGGCGCGCGTCCGCTCTCTGTAGGGTTGCAGCAGCACTTGCACCGTTTGGTGAGGGTGGGCCGCGTTCTCCCTCACCCCGGCCCTCTCCCCAAGGAGAGGGAGTCTCCGGCGCCGTCGCTGCCGGAAGCGCGCGCGCCAATCTTGCGCCCACGGCTGAACCCGATTCTCCCTCTCCCGGCGGGAGAGGGCCGGGGTGAGGGGGAACGGCCCTGCCCACGGGAACGCCATAAGAACTTTCGCAAAGAGCCAAATCTTGTCTGCATGGAGTTAGAACCGGCTCACGTCGGCTGCTACAGCTCAGGAAAACAATCCGGGGCGTTTGCCGGTGAAAGTCTGCCCCGGGTTTTCGGTAGGACCGGCAAGGGGAAAAGATTGGCGCGTTCACCGGACGGCCCCGAGGCAATAGTGTCGGTGAAAAGCCAGCCGCTCGGCGGCGACCTTCTCCTCCAGGCCCATGGCTTGCACGAGCGACTCCGGCTTGTTGGGGTCGATTTGGCCGGGGCGGCTGAACCGCAGCGCGGCCTCGAGAGTGGCCGGTTGCGGACCGTCGAACGCAAACCAGATGAAGTAAGCCCGACCGGGTCGCAGTTTTTTGCCGCTTAGGAATTGGAGGACCAAGTCGGGGCTACCTCCAACGACTTTAGGGGTTCGAGAAAGCCCGTGATACCAATCCTCGAAGCCGACCTTCATCCCGCCTTGCAGCGGGAGGATAAACCAGGCCTGCAGATGGAGGTTCGTGGAAGCTTCAAATGCCCAAACCAGATCCATCGTTCCGTTTGCTGGAGTATTGAAGCGGAAGCCATCGAAACGCGCATCACCAAGCACGAGCGGGTGTTGGTTCAGACTTAGCCGGGTGAACTGGCACGGTCCAGGGCCATCCGAAACGGGCAAGCGCTCGAAGGAGACCGCTTTGGCCTGCAGCGCCTTTGACAGGTTCACTCCAAAATCCTTCGTGGAAGCGACTGGCGGGTGCTCGTCGCAACTCAGCGCGATCAGGAACGGCGCGCTGTTGGCCATGGCGGAGTCGAAGCTCAGGGCAATGATTTCGTCGTCGGGCGTCGGGTTTTCCCAGGTCTGCTGGTAAAGCCGCAGGGCCAATCGACGTTCGCCCGTGGCGGGATTCTGTCCGGTCCAGGCGACGACCGAGTTGCTGACGGTGCCGCTGCTGTCCGCGGGTTGCCAGAGCGCGCGCAGGTCCCGGCCATAGACAATGGGGATGTCCGTGGTCCGACCGCTGCGGTAATGGACATGGTAGGCGCCGATCCTGGCGCCGTCCACGGCCTCCGAGACAGTGCCTTGGAGGAAGTGCAGGCGCTTGACCCATCGATCCAGCGGGATGCCCTGCACCGAGGGCGGGTAACCGGTCGCGCCATAAGAGCTGATCTCACCCCCGGCGAGCTGGACCAGACCGCGCGAATCGAAGGTGACGCCGGCAAAGGTCCGAATTCCTTCAGGCAAGCTGGCAAGCGTGTTGTCGCGCGGGCCGGGATACCAGGCCTCGCCCAACGGCGCGGTGTAGTAGGCCGAAAGATCGATGGTGTCGCGCGGCGCGGCGGCGTCGCGGGGCTGGATTTTGTCGATCAACGCGGGGTTGATGGGACTGCTGCGGCCCTGCATGAGTCGCACCCGCCAATCGAGCCAACGTTCGAGCCCGAGCGTCACGAAGGTGCTCATCGCCGCGACGGCGCCCGTCCAGGCCAGGACGCGGACGCGCCGCTGGCTGGCGTGTTTTTCGCGGACCGATTTGCCGCGGCCTAACAGCACCAGTTCGTCATGCATCTGGCGGGCCGATTTGTAGCGGTGCCTGGGATCGGGCTGGCAGGCCTTGAGGATGATCTCGTTCAACTCGACCAGGAGTTTGCGGTCGGGTCGCTCGGCCAGTTC
>JAGWYX010000768.1 GCA_018969165.1 Verrucomicrobiota bacterium | reverse complement strand
TCGTGCTCGGCGTCATTATTTTGTTTTTGCAGTGGAAGCCCGGCGGCTTATTCTCGATGCGCAGCCGCAGCCTGGATTGACCCGCATGCCGCCTCGTCGGAACCATCTCGAGTTTTGGGGCGTGGCGGTGGCCAGCCTGGTGGTCCTGGTGGTCCTGCCGTGTCTGAACGCATTCCCGAGCGAGTCCAGCGCGCTGCACGTCAGCAATTTTACCATCAACCTCTACGGCAAGTACCTCTGTTACGCCGCTTTGGCGATCAGCATCGATCTGCTCTGGGGCTACACCGGGTTGCTGAGCCTGGGGCAATGCCTGTTCTTCTCCCTCGGCGGCTACGCCCTCGGCATGCACCTGATGCTCATGATCGGCAAGCTCGGCCAGTATCACAGCGATCTGCCCGACTTCATGGTGTTCCTGGGTTACCCGCGCCTGCCAGCGCACTGGGTACCCTTCCGCCATTTCTGGTTCGCCGCCGCCGCCGTCGTCTGGGTGCCCGGCCTGGTTGCCCTGGTGTTCGGTTTCCTGGCCTTCCGGTCCCGTATCCGGGGGGTCTATTTCGCGATTTTGACGCAGGCGCTGACTTACGCCGCCTGCCTGATGTTCTTCCGGAACGACTTCACCTTCGGAGGTAACAACGGATTGACTGATTTCAAGTTCATCCTCGGCCACGACCTGCGCAGCGCGGCGACCCAACGGTCGCTCTACATTTGCACCGGCCTCCTGCTGCTCGGGACTTACCTGCTCTGCCGGTGGTTGACCACGACCCGCTTCGGCAAACTGCAACGCGCCATCCGCGACAGCGAGAACCGGGTCCTGTTCTCCGGGTATGCGACGGCGAATTTCAAACTGTTCATCTTCGTCCTCAGCGCGATGCTGGCCGGCCTCGCCGGCGCGCTCTACGTGCCGCAGGTCGGCATCATCAACCCCAGCGAAATGGGCACCGACAAATCCCTCGAGGCCGTGGTGTGGGTAGCGGTGGGGGGACGCGGAACCCTGGTCGGCCCGGTGCTCGGCGCCGTCATCGTCAACGCCTTGAAAAGCTGGGCGACCCGGGCGTATCCGGACCTCTGGCTGCTGTTCCTGGGGGGCCTGTTCATCCTGGTGACGGTGTTCCTGCCCAAGGGCATCATCGGCCTGCCGGGACAACTCCGGCAGCTCCGGAACCGCTGTTCCGCCGTCCGGCCACCGGCCGCCAAGGGATCGGATTTCGCGCTCGCCGCCGACCCCGGGCTGGCAGAGCACGAATGACCATGACCGCCAAGGAGTTCATCCTCACCCTGGAAGACGTCGATAAGACCTTCGACGGCTTCAAGGCCATCTCCGGCCTGACCTTCTACATGGACGTGGGCGAGTTGCGTACGATCATCGGTCCCAACGGCGCTGGCAAGAGCACCATGCTCGACCTGATCACCGGCCGCACCCGGCCGGACCGTGGAAAGATTGAGTTCGGACGCGACACCGACCTGACGGGCCTCAACGAATACCAGATCAACCGGCTGGGTATCGGCCGGAAGTTCCAAACCCCGTCCGTTTACACCGACCATACGGTCTTCGAGAACCTGCTGCTGTCACTGCCCGGCACGCGGAGTGTTTGGGAGGCGTTGTTTTCGCGCGTGACCCGCGCCCAGCGCGATCGCATTGACGAGCTTCTGCAGATCACCCGACTGGCGGGGCAGGTGGGGACCAAGGCCGGCGCGCTGGCGCACGGCCAGAAGCAACGGCTGGAGATCGGCATGTTGCTGGCGCAGGACGCCAAGCTGCTGCTGGTGGACGAACCGACGGCGGGCATGACCGACGAGGAGACGGCGCGCACCGGCGAGCTGTTGCTCAGCCTGGCCGGAACCCACAGCCTCATTGTGATCGAGCACGACATGGCCTTTGTGCGCCAGATCGCCCGCAAGGTGACCGTGCTCCACCAAGGCAGCGTCTTGTGCGAAGGCACGGTGGACGAGGTGCAGAACAACGAGCAGGTTGTCGAGGTGTATCTCGGCCGGAAGCATGATCCGAAACGACACTTGTGAATCCTGTTTCGCCATTGCTGCAGGTCTCCGGCTTGAACGCCGCGTATGACGGTTCGCAGATTCTCCGCCAGGTCTCGCTCGGGGTGCCCGCCGGGCAAGTAGTCGCGCTCATGGGACGCAACGGGGTCGGCAAGACCACGACACTCAAGTGCATCACGGGCCTGCTGACGCCGACCAGCGGGGCGATCACCCTGGCGGGGGTGGCGCTGAATCCATTGCGTCCGGACGAGCGCGCGCGGCTCGGGCTCGGTTACGTTCCCCAGGGCCGTGACATCTTCTCCAACCTGACCGTCGGTGAAAACCTGCGGATCGGCCTGGTGGCTCATCGTCGCCGCGCCAATGGCGAGGTGGACCGGGTGCTGGAATTGTTTCCGGTCCTCAGAGAAATGCTCAAGCGCAAAGGCGGCGTGCTCAGCGGCGGCCAACAACAGCAACTGGCCATCGCCCGCGCCCTGCTGACCGATCCCAAGGTGCTGATCCTGGATGAACCGACTGAAGGCATCCAGCCCAACATCATCGACCAGATCGGCGAGACCTTCCTGAAACTGCGGAAGATCGGCAAACTGGGCATCCTGCTGGTCGAGCAATACCTGGACTTCTGCCTGGGCGTGGCGGACAGCTTTTACGTGATGGACCGGGGCGCGATGGTCGCCGAAGGGCCCATTGGCCGGCTGGACGCGGGGATTGTGCGGAAATACCTGACGGTATGAGGGGCGTCAGCCAGGCGGTCCCGGGTGCCGCGGCCGAGCGCGCCGCGCGCCGGGCGTGGTGTCGTGACCTCCACCTGCGCCG
>JAGWYX010000767.1 GCA_018969165.1 Verrucomicrobiota bacterium | reverse complement strand
CAGAGGTCACCGAGAAAGTGGAGATGCTCGTTGACTCGGGCGCGATCTACTCGCTGGTACCACAGGCCGTCCTGGAGCGGCTGGGCATCAAACCACTCGCAACCGAGGAGTATCGGCTCGCCAATGGAGAGAAGATCAGCCGGAAGAAGGGTGTGGCGTACTTCAAATACGGGGATCGCGTTGGCGGAGCCGACGTGATCTTCGGAGAGCCGGGCGACAGCAATCTTCTTGGGGCGCTTACCCTCGAGGCCTTGGGCTTGTCGCTCGATCCTGTGCGCCGGGAACTCAAGCCACTGCCCCTCATCCTGGCAACGTCCGCACTATCGACCGCGCCGTGAGTTGAAACGGCATCGCCTGCAGGCCAACCAATCGGTTGGCCTTTTTTGTCCCCGCAATCGAGAATCCTGGGGACTCCGGCGGGCTCGTCCGTTACGCGTAGCGACCGTCGGCGACGAGAGTTTCTGGTTTGGAAGCCCGCCGCCGGCGCTCGCCCGCCTTCGGTCTCCTCCTGACATTCGGTTAATCTCGTCGTGAAGTGTTTGAGCAACGGAGGGTTTCGTGGCAGACAACGCCCTCATGAAATCTATCTCTGAAGCAATCACGTGGTTCTTGTCATACTGCCAACACCAACGAAAACTTAGCCGCCATACCGTGCGAGCCTACCGTCACGACCTCGACCGTTTCCAGGACTTCACAAAGAAAACCATCGGTTCCGAACTCCAAGTCGATCAGGTCAATCGACAATTGGTGCGTTCCTGGATCGGCGCCATGAATGGGGCTTCCCCGCGAACGCTGCGCCGGCGCGTCGCAACCCTGAAATCCTTGCTCTCCTCCCTCGAACGGGAAAACGAAGAGATGGCCAATCCGCTTGCGGGATTCCGCGACCGCATCCGAGTGGGGCTTACCCTGCCACGAACTGTGGCAAGCTCGACGGTTCAGGCTTTTCTGCGCGAGGTCTATAAACCACGCTCAACCTCGGTCGCCAGCACGGCGCGGCGCCAGCGAGACGTGGCACTCTTCGAGCTCATGTTCGGAACTGGAATGCGCGTCTGCGAATTATCTGGGCTCAACCTCGGCTCGGTTGATCAGGCTCGCGGTCTCGTTCTGATCCACGGCAAGGGGAACCGTGAGCGCGCAGTCCCCATCGTTTGCCCGGAACTGCGAGATGCCCTGGCAGCCCATGTCGCTGACAGGACCGGCGCCGGGGCCGCCCATGCCGACCCTCTGTTCATCAACCAACGCGGCGCCAGGCTCTCGGAGCAGTCCATCCGGTCGCTCATGCGGCGGTACGGCAAAGCGGCTGGCGCCGAGAAGTTGACGCCCCACATGTTCCGACACACTGTCGCGACACTCCTCTTGGAGGGCGGCGCCGACCTCCGGCATATCCAGAAACTCCTAGGGCATAGTTCAATCACGACCACAACGATTTACGTCCATGTCAGCGAAGAAAGCCAACGCCGGGCTCTGACGAAGTGCCATCCGCGGATACGGATCAAAGTATGACGGAGCGCATGCGTCTCGGCTTGTTTCGGCGCTGGTCGTCCGGCGACGAGACTGCGTCGGTCAGCGGCACACCATTTGCGATCCACAGGATTATCCACGACGCAGCAGAGGAGGGCTGTTGTCGAAAAACTCAAAGAGTGCTATCGCGGCAAGGGGACCAACGATCCCAACAAAAGCCAATTCTTCGTAAGGAACCGACCCGATCCCGAACAAAGTGAACGGCGGCAAAAGGTACAATCCACCGAAGTTCCACTCACCGAGGGACGTTGCGGTCAACTCGAAGACGACCGTGAGAATGAAAAAGTAACCCACCGTGGGGATGCATCTAGTGAAAACCCTGGGAAAGTGCCAAAAGTATAGGACAGCGGGTATCAGGAAAAACGTGCAGCCCAAAGCGAGATATGCATAACGGCCAGGCCATATGAATAAGGCCGTTTGCCTAGTGGCGATAAGTATCAGGAAAATGTTTAGCCCAAAGGAGGCCACCAGCAGAAAGGACTTCATCCGCCGACCGATGATCTCCCGCCCTGACGCCTTCGATTGAGCCTCATACATGAGAATGATCGAACAAATGCCCAAAAACATCCATAAGAAGTCCTCAACAGGGATAATGCCAAACAATCGATCTGCAAATGCGCTCCTGGGAACGCTCCAAACGCCGCTGACCGTACCGATGTAATCCACCACAATAGTAAACGGCAATGTCGCCGTCCCTGCAAAAAAAAGACCGCGAAGGATTTGCCGCCATGACCTTAAACGCAACGCGAAATAAACGACCGGCGTGCCGTAAAAGAGGAAGACGGAAGCCAGGTAACCAGGTTTGAGAAGAGCTGAGATAAGAACGCTCACCAGGGCCAATGCCGTCAGAGTGATAATCTCTACGCGCGTTGGAGTTCGATTCGCCCCCATTGGTTCATTGTATCATGTCGATGATCTCCATTAAACGACTCGCCCAGGTCTCGCATGGGCGCGCGGTTGCGCTCGTCTCGTCGGTTGGAGGGATCGCGGATCCTTATTAAGCTTACTGTCGGAAGTGTAAGCGGTCGCGCGTGGCACCCGGCGCCGCGGCGCGACGCGATTCCGACTCGTCTTTGGCGCGTTTCGCGCATCCTATTTGCCACCCCCGTCAACCTTGCCCTCCTTTGCCGGTGCCCCGGTTGCCGTACGCTGAACGTGGAGTTCTTTCACAAACCCTCAAAACAGAAAGGAAACGCCATGAACAGAACCCAGATTCAGAACCCCAGCAACGGAGGTGCCCGATGAACGGCCTCATGCTCCACTGCGGCGGCAATGTGCGCTCGCGAGCCGACGTGTT
>JAGWYX010000766.1 GCA_018969165.1 Verrucomicrobiota bacterium | reverse complement strand
AGTTCGATGCCACGCTGACCAATCTGATCTTCTCAACGTATTTCGGGGGTAACGACCAGGATGAACTCCAGAAGATCGCCGTCGATCCCAGCGGTTTCATTTACGTTTGCGGCAACACCCTCTCGACGAATTTCCCGGTCACTCCAGGCGCGTTTCAAACGACTCACCCCGTGGCAACCACCAACGGAGTCAACTGGGCCGCCTTCATCTCCAAGTTCAAGCCCGACGGGTCCGCGTTGGCCTACTCGACTTACGTCGGCGGCCCGGAGGGCGACAGCGCCTATGCCATCGCCGCTGACGCCGCCGGTTGCGCCTACGTCACCGGGTCGATCTCCCTGCCTTGGTCTGGCGGTGATTTCCCATTTGGCTTCCAATCCGTGCCCGGTTTCGGCACGGGAGACGGTTGGACCGCGTGGGTCGCCAAACTCAGGCCGGATGGCTCCAACTTCGAGTGGTTCTCCTACCTGGGCGGCAGCGGAGGCGACCAGGGCTTTGGATTGGTTTTGGACAAGGATGACAACGTCTTCGTCACGGGCATTACCAAGTCGCTTGATTTTCCCACTCGGGACGCCCCGCAGCCGAAGTTTGGTGGCGGGACCCAGGACGCCTTCGTGGCCAAGATCAGCGCCGATGGCCAGAATCTGCTCTACTCGACCTACCTGGGCGGCAGGGGTGACGAGTGGGGTGTCGCCGTGACGCTCGATTCGAACGGCAACCTGATAGCGGTCGGCGAGACTGCCTCCATCAACTTCCCCGTTCTGAATGCCTTCCAACCGACCAACGCCTCCGCCCAGAACATCGCGTATGCCCAGAACGACCCGGAGGATGCCTTTGTCACCAAGCTCAGCCCGGCAGTCCAGCCGCCCCTGCTCGACATCGCCCGCTCCGGCGGTAACGTCCTGCTCTTCTGGTCCACCAACGCCACCGATTTCGCTCTGGAAACGGCCGATGCCTCGGCCGCGCCTCTGGCTTGGACCGCCGTGAGTGCTCAGCCGCTCACGATCAGCGGCCAGCATACCGTCATTCAGCCGCTGGCAGACACCACCCGGCTTTACCGTTTGCACCGGCCATGAGCCCGTTCTCCCTCCGTGAACCTCGCTGCGGAGCGCGAGTTGTCTCAACTCGCAGGAACGCCAGACCGCCTGAAGGCGGGACTACGAACGGCTCGCGCGCGCGGTTCAGGATTCCGATGCACGATCCAGAAACCTTGGGGAATCTCCGTCGAACGTCGGAACGACCGCCAGGTTTTGGAGTGCGCCAGTCCTCTGGCGCTTTCCAACGCGCCCTCGGCAAAGCGGCGAGGGACCACCGCAGTCCCAGACGCGGTCGCGAGGGCTCCCGTCCATTCCGGTTCTTGGTCTTATGGCATGCGCCGTTGCGAAAGCAGGCTTGCCATGAACCGAGTGGCAGCGGACGCCAGTCCGCTCCATGTGACCGCCAGAGAGTTAAAGCCGACTCACGTCGGCTGCCACGGAACCGGGGTCGCTCACGGTCTCCATTGCACGGTCGAGGAACCGTGCGGGCGCCCCAAGACCGCCCGGCAACGATTCTTGAAAGATCCCGGTTTTTCCCACGATGCATGGGGTGACGGAAAAACCAATTATGAAAACCATGCAACGAATTACACCCATAGGACGAGGAGCACTCCTCTCGCTGCTCCTGGCGTTCGGACTCGACTTTCAGGCTACAGCCCAAGCCCAGACCGCCGCCCGGATCGTGTTTGAAGCCGTTGTGAGTGCCAAGGGCACGACCTACAGCCAAATCTTCTCGATGAATCCCGACGGCAGTGACGTCACCCAGTTGACCCGCGCCAGCGCCAACGCCCTCTGGCCTCGTCGGTCGCCCAACCAGCACTACATTGCCTTCTTCCGCAACGGCCAGCTTTGGGTCATGGATGCCATTGGCGAAGCCAACGGCGGGCATAGCTGGGCCGTCGCGCCGGCCAACGCCGGGGGCGTGGACTGGTCGCCCAACGTGCTGGTGTCGCCGGATGGTACGACCACCACCTACACGCTGGTATATACGGCCGGCGGGAGTCTCTACACCGTCTCGGCCTCCATCAATCCCAGCGCCGGCACGGCAACGGCGAGCGCCCCCGTGCTCTTCCAGTCCGGCTCTTGGTTCGCCCCCAGTTGGTCGCCACTCGATGCCCTCGGTGGCAGCAAGATCGCCGCTAACGGCAGCGCCAACCGCAGCGCCGACATGATCGTGGTCTTTGACGCGGGCACTCCTGGCGCCGCCCCGCTGGCCACTTTTGGCGCCGTGTCGGACCAGAACTTCGACCCGTCGTGGAGCCCGGACGGGTCACAGATCGCTTTCTCCGGGAGGGAGTACGTCACCACCACGGCTCGGAACGGCAAAACGACCACGACGATATATTTGGCGATCTTCGTTGCCGTTCCCGACTACAGCTCTGGGAACGGTGTCGCCGGGATCAGCCAAGTGACGGCTTGGACCACCTCCACGCAATCATTTCCAACCTGGTCGTCCAATGGCAGCACACTCGCCTTCTCCGGCAATGGCAATAACGCGATTTACGCGGTGCCCAGCACCAGCTTCATGAGCAGCAGTTGGACCTTGATTCATTCGCCGGGCAACATGCCCGATTGGTACCCATGAAAAAGCCAAGCTGACCAGCGCCTATGAACACAAACCGACTGATCTCTCGGATTGCGGCTGGATCGTTTCTGCCGCTCGCCCTCTGGTTTCTGCCGCGCGCCGTCCAGGGGCAGACCTTTGAGTTCCTGCATCCCTTCCCGAGCCAGAACGGAGTTAGTAATAACCCGCTGATAAAGGGAATAGACGGAAATATTTATGGGCT
>JAGWYX010000012.1 GCA_018969165.1 Verrucomicrobiota bacterium | reverse complement strand
CGGCCGTGGACCCTGTCCGGCGGGAGACGGGCGAGGTGGTGGAAGCGTCGGCGGCTTTGGAAGATTTGGGGGTCAAGCGGTTGCTCGGGATGTTCCAGGCCGCCGGCTATTTTCGGCCGGATTCGCCGCCGGTTGTCGAAGGGGAAATCGCGCGGGGCATGGCGATCCAGCCGCGGCACGCACGATTGCTGCGCGCATTCCTCGAAGTGCTGGCGGCGCGGGGGCTCCTCCGGTTGGAGGGCGACCGGTGGGTTGGCCAGGCAGCGTTGCGGGCGCCGGCTAATGGGCGGTCGCTGAAAGAACTTGAGGCCGAGCGCGAGGCATTCCTGACCCGGGCTCCGGAGTATCGCGCCCGAGCCGAACTGCTCTGGCGCTGTGCCGCGGCTTACGCCGCAATTCTCAAGGGAGAGGTTTTGGCCACGGACGTGATTTACCCGAATTCATCCATGGCGGTGGTCGAAGGCGTTTACCAAGCCAACTCCATCGCGGACTGTTTCCACGAGATGGTGGCCGATCGCGCCAAGGCGATCCTCCAGGCCCGGGCGGCGGCCGGCCCGGCCGCGGAGCCGTTCAAGATTCTGGAGTTGGGCGCCGGCATCGGGGCGACGACCGGATTCGTTCTGCGGGCGTTGGACCCGTGGCGACAGGAGATGGCTTACACCTTCACGGACATTTCCCTGGGGTTTCTCCAAGCTGGCGAGGCGCGTTTTGCCGGGGCCGGCGCGAACGTCGAGTTCCGAAGACTGGACTTGGAGAACGACCCGATCGCCCAGGGCCTCGCACCAGGAAGCTACGATCTGATCATCGCCTCGAACGTCGTGCATGCGACGCGACGGATTCGCGATACCCTGGCGCGCGTCCGCGGGTTGCTGAAGCCTGGTGGATTGCTGCTGTTGAACGAGATCACGCAGCAGCGAGTTTATGCGACGTTGACGTTTGCCTTGTTGGACGGCTGGTGGCTTTTTGAAGACCCCGAGATGCGCCTGCCGGGCGGGCCGATGTTGAGCTGCGCGGCGTGGGAGCGGGCGCTGGGCGAGTGTGGGTTCAGCCGGGTCGATGCCGCCGGCTCGATCGTGGCGCCCGGCCAGGAATCGTTGCAGCACGTCATTTTGGCGGCGAGTGGAACGATCGCACCCCGAGCGGCAGGCGGGAAAGCGGTCAGACCCGATGCGGCTGCTGAGCCGGCTCGAACGACCGGCCTCCCGGCCGGAACCGTCGGACCGGCCGAGACCGTGTTGGCGTTGATTTCGCGTCGCGTCACCGAGGCGCTCCGGATGGCGCCTGGGGAGCTGGACGTGGTGAAACCGTTCTCGGAATACGGTCTGGACTCGGTCTTGGCGGTCGGTCTGGTCAAACGGCTGAATGCCGATTTGGGTTTAAGCCTCAAGACGAGCGTGCTCTTCGACCACGTGAGTGTGAACGCCCTGGCCGCGCACATCGAGAGCCTTCCCATGAACCGAGCAGCAGCGGACGTCAGTCCGCTCCATTCGAGCGCTGGAGAAATGGAGCCGACTCACGTCGGCTGCTACGGGGGCCGGGCAGTTCACGGTCCCGACGCATGCGCAAACGCGCCCGAGGGCTCTCCATCAACTCCTCGAGATCTTCGCCGGGGGCAAGGCGAAGTTGGCCAGGCCCGCACGGTTCAAGCCCGGGGCGTGTCCGGGGACTCCGCTCGTGGGCTGGACATTGCCATCGTCGGCATGGCGGGGCGATTTCCGGACGCGGCGGATCTTGAGCAGTTTTGGGAGAATCTTGCGGCGGGGCATGACGCGGTGCGGGAAATCCCCAAGGCCAGGTGGGATGTCACGCCCCATTTCGATCCGGACCGGAAGAAGACCGGCACAACTTACTGCAAATGGGGTGGCGCGCTCGAAGGCGTGGACCAATTCGACGCCGCGTTCTTCAGCATCTCGGGCCGGGAAGCGGAGGTGATGGATCCGCAACAGCGGCTTTTCCTCGAGGCCTGTTGGCACGCCCTCGAGGATGCCGGATACACGGCGGCGCGGATGGCTCAGAGCCGGTGCGGGGTGTTTGTCGGAGCGGCGGCGAGCGACTACGCGACGATCCTGGCCGAGAGCGGTATAGCCCGGGTTCAGGCCTTCTGGGGCAATGCCGTCGCGGTGATCGCCAGTCGCATCGCCTATTTCTTGAACCTGAAAGGACCGGCGGTCGCCGTGGATACCGCCTGTTCGTCCTCGCTGGTATCGTTGCACATGGCCTGTCAGAGTCTGCGCGCGAAGGAGTGCGAGATGGCCCTGGCGGGCGGTGTGTTTGTGAATTTCTCCCACCGCTTTTTCGTGGCGGCCAGTCAAAGCGAGATGCTTTCGCCCACGGGGGCCTGCCGCGCGTTCGACGAGGCGGCCGACGGGTTTGCGCCTGGCGAAGGCGTTGGCGCCGTCCTGCTCAAGCGACTCGAAGATGCCGAGCGCGACGGCGATCCCATTCATGCCGTCATTCGCGGGTCGGCGATGAACCAGGACGGGCGCACGAACGGGCTCACGGCCCCGAGTGCCCGGTCCCAGACCGAACTGGAGTGTGAGGTTTACGACCGGTATGGCATCGATCCGCGCGGCATTACGTGCGTCGAGGCGCACGGGACCGGGACCAAGCTCGGGGACCCGATCGAGATCGAGGCGCTGACCAACGCGTTCCGCAAATACACGCGGGACAGTGGTTTCTGCGCGATCGGTTCGGTGAAGACCAACATCGGTCATGCCGCCACTGCGGCCGGCGTGGCGGGGTTGCTCAAGGCTGTGTTGGCTCTGAAGCATCGTCAACTGCCGCCTTCGCTGCATTTCCACGAGGCGAATGGCGAAATCCGCTTTGAGGACAGCCCGTTCTTCGTCAACACGAGCCTGCGCGACTGGGCATTGCCAGCCGGGACGCCCCGGCGAGCGGCCGTCAGCTCGTTTGGATTCAGCGGGACCAATGTCCACCTGGTCGTCGAGGAATCCCCCGAGGCTTCGAACGTGGAGCAAACCGGCACGACCCCGGACGTTGCCACGCTCTCCGCCAGGACCGAGCGCGCGCTCCGAGCCAAGATGGCGGACCTGGGCGCGTGGCTTTCGCGCCGGGGGAGCGAGGTCACACTGGGCCAGGTTTGTTTCACCCTGAATACCGGTCGGGACGCGTTCGCCAAACGGGTCGCCTTCGTAGTCGCTTCGAACGACGAATTGGTCGCGAAACTCACCGCGGTGCTCAGCGGCCAACGGCCCGAGGGATTCATCGACCGGGCCAACGCGGGCCGTGCCGAGGCCCAAGGCGGTCTGGCCGGGGTCCCGAGCGACTTGCTGGAGACCGCGTGGAAGTACGTTCGAGGCGACCCGATCGATTGGGATGCGTTTTATCAGTCTCACCGGTGGCGTCGAGTTCCCCTGCCGCTCTATCCATTCCAAAGGCGGCGGTATTGGCCAGGACCGGCATCGGCGGCCGCGTTGCCGGAGCAGTCGGCGGCGGAAGAGCGGCTCGCGGGATGTTACCGAGTCGTTTGGCGCGCTTCAGAGTCGGGTCCGCGTGATCGCGCAAAGCCCGCGGGCATTCTGGTCTTGGACGACAGCGACAGCGAGACGGCGAAGTGGGAAGCAGCATTCGCCGGGACGCCGGTTTTCATGCTACTGCCGGGAGCGTCTTTCGAGCGGGTGGCGGCTGGAGCCTGCCGGGTTCGCCCGGAGAGCGAGGAGGATTACCGGCTGGCCTTCGAGTGCTGCGCGGGACTGGGGATTCGAGTCACGCACGTCGCGCTGAAGTGGGATTTGAATTTGGGGAAGAACACAAGCGGGGATGCAGCGCGGCTTTCGGCCGCGACCAAAACGATTCACCACGGAGACGCCGGGAACACGGAGGATGGCGGTGGAGAGTCTTCCCCAAAATCCACGCTTTTCACGCCCAGCACCGCGGAGAGAAATTTGCGGACGGCGTTGTCGGCGATGCTCGCGTTTGCGAAGGCCCTGATTGCGCGTCCCGCCGGTGGCCCGGTCTCGCTGCTCAAGGTTCATCGGTTGGCTTCCGGGCTGGCCTCGCCCGTGGACGCCGCGGTGGCCGGTTTTCTCCGCTCGCTCACGCTCGAACAGCCGCGATTGGACGTCGGCTTTCTGGAGTGCGCGGCGGATGAGGCCGCGCCGCTGGTTCCGCTGGTCGCTGCCGAATGGCGACTGGCGCACGCGGCGCGAACGTGGGTGGTGCGCTGGGAAGGAGGCCGCCGATGGCGGCGAGACTTCGACTCGATTTCCGGACGAGGCGGATTGTCCAGTCCACCGGTGTTCAAGCATCGCGGCGTTTATGTGATCGTGGGCGGAGCTGGGGCGATCGGTCTTGGGTTGGCTGAACTACTGGCTGCGCAATACCAGGCCCGGCTGATCCTGGCGAGTCGGTCGGCTCCGGGGGCCGGGTTGGCTCACCGGATTTCGCGTTGGACCGACCAGGGCGCGGACGTCGAGTACGTTCAGTCGGACGTGGGCGATCGCGAGCAGGTTCAGCGGCTCGTCGAGCACACCCTTGGGCGACATGGGCGGATTGACGGGATTGTGCATGCCGCGGGAGTCCTGGGAGACAGCTTGCTTGCCGACAAGACCATCGAGGGGGTGTGGCGAGTGATACGGCCGAAGTGTCTGGGCGCGGTCTGGCTGGATGAAGCGACGTGCGATCTGGATTTGGACTGGACAGTCTATTTCTCCTCGTTGTCGGCGGAGTTGGGCAGCGCGGGACAAACGGACTACGCCGCCGCCAACGCGTTTCTGGACGCGTTCGCGGCGCAACGCGAGCGGTGGCGCGCGGCCGGGACCCGCTCGGGTCGCACGGTCTCGATCAATTGGCCCCTGTGGCGAGACGGGGGCATGCACGTTTCGCGCGAGGTCGAGGCGCGGCGTTCCTGGGAGTTGTGGCAGCGCGAGACGCTCGGCATGGAGCCGCTGGCGATGGAGGCGGGCTGGCGGTGCTTGGAGGCGGCGCTGGCGGGCACGGAATCGCAGGTGCTGGTGGCCCCGGGAGAACCGGACAGGGTCCTTCCGTGGCTGCAGGGGTCGCGACCAGCCGTGGCGGCTGAGAGCCTGGCGCCCGCCGCGGCCTCGGCGCCTTCGACGCGGAGCATGCAGGACACCTTGATCCGCTTGGTCGGAGAGGTGCTCAAGATTGACACGGCGGAAATCGAAATGAGCGCGCCCCTGAGTGAATTCGGGTTTGACTCGCTCTCGATCAAGGGAGTGTGCGAGCGCTTGGACCAGGAGTTGCACCTGGGGGTTGCGCCGAATCTCTTCTTTGCCTTGCCGGATCTGGCATCGGTGTGCCGACACCTGGAGGCCCTGGCCTCGAATGGCCCGGCTGCGGAGGTGGTTGTCACGGCGGCGGCCGTCCCGGGGCAGGCAGACGCAGACGCACGCGCCATCGCGGTGGTCGGCGTGAGCGGCGTGTTCCCGGGGGCGCCCGACCTGGATGCGTTTTGGAAACACCTCCGGAATGGGGACGATCTGATCACGGAAATCCCGCCCGAGCGGTGGGATTGGCGTCCGTACTTCCGCGCGGTCGGCGGGGCGGGAAAGTCGAACTCGAAGTGGGGCGGGTTCATCGCGGACGTGGATCGGTTCGACGCGGAGTTTTTCGGGATTTCCGAGCGCGAAGCGGAGTTGATGGATCCGCAGCATCGGTTCTTGCTCGAACAGGTCTGGCTGGCGGTGGAGAATTCGGGCGAATCCCCGCTCAGCCTTTCCGGCAAGCGGGTCGGCGTGTTCGTGGGCATCCAAGGGCGCGAGTACCTGGATACGCTCGAGGCGCGTGGCGATCTGGCCGCCTACGCCCTGACGGGCAACGGCCACGCCATGGCGGCGAACCGGATATCGTTCTTCCTGAACTTGAGCGGCCCGAGCGAGGCGATCGACACCGCCTGCTCCAGTTCGCTGGTCGCGCTGCACCGGGCAGTCCAAGCCTTGCGCCAGGGTGAATGCGACGCCGCCATCGTCGGTGGAGTCAGCCTGATGCTGAATCCCAAGGCCTTTGCGGGAATCGGTCAGCTTGGCGTGTTGTCGCCGGATGGGCGGTGCAAGACGTTCGACGCCTCGGCCAATGGCTATGTGCGGGGCGAAGGCGTCGGTGCTTTGTATCTGAAATCCCTGGCGGCCGCGGAATTGGCAGGACACCCGGTCTGGGGTGTGATTCGCGGCTCGGCCGTGAACCACGGGGGGCGCGCGACTTCGGTCACGGCACCCAACAAACGCGCCCAGGCGGAACTGATCGCCACGGCGTGGCGCGAGGCCGGTTGGGATCCTCGCTCCGTGGGGTTCGTCGAGGTGCATGGCACCGGCACGGAATTGGGCGACCCGGTCGAGGTGGACGGGCTCAAGGCCGCCGTCACCGATCTCCTGGGCGCGGCCGCCCGGCCGGACCAGCCGTGGTGTGTCCTGGGTTCGGTGAAGACCAACATCGGGCATTTGGAACCGGCGGCCGGAATCGCGGGGGTCATTAAAGTCCTCCTGGCCATGAAGCACCGGACGATCCCGGCTTCCTTACACCTCAAGAAACTGAATCCGTACATCGATCTCGCGAATGGCCCGTTCCGCCTCGCGACCCAGACGGCCGCATGGACGCCGTTGGTCGTGGACGGCGCGACCCAGCCTTTGCGCGCCGGCGTGAGTTCGTTTGGCTTTGGCGGCGCGAACGCCCATGTGGCGATCGAATCGTATGCCCCGCCGAAACCGGCCGCGGTCGGCCGGCCGTTCCGGTTGATCGCGCTTTCGGCTCGGCAGTCAGGGCTGCTCCGCCGCCGGATCGCCGAATTGCGGTCCTGGCTCGAGCGCGACGGTGGGCGAACCTCGTTGGGCGCGATCAGCCGCACGACGTGCGCAGGCCGGGCGCATTTTGAGCACCGTAGTTTCCTGGTCGTTGACACGGTCACGAGCCTTCGCGAGGGATTGTCCGCGCTGGAACGGGATTTCGATGGGGAAAGCGCGACAGATGCAGCGAGTTTGTCGAGGAAGCGCGACGCGTCCGGGGACGTGGCATTGGCCCCGGCGTCGGTTTTGCTGGATGGCTTGGAACGTCTGGCCGGCGACGCGGCGGCCTATCGCGCACGCTTGGTGGCGCTCGGCGAACTTTATACGCGGGGCGCTGACCTCGATTGGGAGGCGTTGTATCGCGGCGAGACTCTCCCCCGGGCCGCGCTGCCGGGATATCCGTTCGCCAGGCGGCGGTATTGGGCAGGCGGGGCCGAGGAGGCGGTGCCGGTGGGCCAAGCGTGGCGGCCTGAATTGTCCCCGGGTGAGAATCGAGGTTCCACCTCGACCTTCACCACGGTCATCGATCCGGAGAGTTGGGTGGTTGCGGCGCACGTCGTGCAAGGGCGCAAGACGCTTCCCGGTGTGGCTTGCCTGGAACTTGTTCGGTTGGCGGCCGCGCGCGACAATCCGTCCCGTCCGGTCCGGGGCATTGCCCAGGTGGTTTGGACGCGACCCCTGGTGATCGAAGGGCCGCCGAGGAAGCTCGAGATCGTCCTGGAACATAGCGGCGGCGGAACGATCTTCACCCTCCAGACTCACGCGGACCGGGATGCGCAGGTGCATGTCCGGGGCAGGCTGCTGTTCGAGTCGCCGTCGGACCGGCCCCCGGCGCTGGCGATTGGGGAACTGGAATGTCGGCTCGCACGCGAGTTCAAGTGCCGAGGAATCTACGATGCGTACCGGAAACGCGGCATGGTTTACGGCCCCGCTTTCCAAGCCCTGCAATGGATCAGGGCCGGGGAGGGCCAGGCGCTGGGGCGATTGGCTTGCCCGCACGCGATCGACGACTCCGCTTCCCTTTCGCCCAGCATGCTCGACGGCGCCATCCAAGCGGTGTTGGGTATGGACAGCAACGCCGCGGCGGGTGGTTTCACCGCGGTGCCGTTCGGGCTGGAGCTGGCGCAGTGGTTCGGGCCGATCCCGTCGCAGGGCTACACCCACGTCGTCCTGGAGTCGGCGAATCTCGAAAAAGGTCTCTTCCACTATGACGTGGTGTTGGTGGACCTGGCTGGGGAAGCGGTCTGCTGGCTCAAGAAACTCACGCTGAAGTCTCTCGCCTCGGAACGCGTGCCTGAAACTGCGCGTATTCACTACCTTCGGCCGGTGTGGATGGAAAGCCCGCTGCCGGCCACGGGCAACGAGGCCGATCCCCAGGTCGTGGTTGTGCTGACGAATCGGGCTGACGACGCGTCGGCACTCCGGAGCTGGTTGAACGCGCGCCGCAACGGCGGACCCGATCGGAAGGTGGTGGAGGTGCGTCCCGGGACGGCCTTTCGCGATTTGGGTGGAGAGGTTTTCGAAGTGCCTCCCGGTTCCGAGGAGGATTTTGACCGGCTATTCGCCCGCCTGACCGAGCGCGGGTTGGAAATCCGCGATTTCATTCAAGGGTGGGCGATGAACTGCGCGCTGTCGGTGGACGGGGCGGAGGAAGCGCTGTTGGCAGAAGCGGTGTCGCGGGGAGTGCTCACGGACTTCGCCCTGGTGAAGGCTTGCCTGGTGCGGGGCATTCGAGAGGTGCGAGTGGTCCACGCCTGTCGAGAGCCGTTCAGCGGGTTGGCGGCGGGTTGGGCGAAATCGATTTGTCGGGAGCAGGCGGGAATCCGATACGCCGTGTGCTCGAGTTCGGAGACGTGGCCGGAGAAGACAAGCGAGCGCCTGGCGGCTGAGCTGGCAGGCTTGGGGACGGGGTCGGACGTTGTCGAGGTACGGTATGCGGGCGGCAAACGCTTGCTGCGCTCGCTCGAGCCGTGGAGCCCGGCATTAGGAGCCGGGCCCGCTTGGCGAGAGGGTGGAGTCTATCTGATCACCGGCGGGGCGGGAGGACTGGGATGGCTGGTGGCCGCGCGCTTGACTCGGGTCCACGGCGCGCGCGTGGTCCTGGCGGGTCGATCGTCGCTCGGCGCGGAGAAGCTTGCGCGGCTGGAACGCTTGCGGGCCGAGGGCGCCGCCGTCGAGTACATCGAAGCGGACATTTCGAAGGCCGGCGAGGCCGAGCGGCTGGTCGAATCGACCGTGCGCCGGCATGGTGGAATACACGGGATCATTCACGCGGCGGGGATTTTGCGGGATGGCTTGGCGCGCGAGAAGAGCCGGAGCGATTTCGAGGCCGTGCTGGCGCCCAAGGTCGCAGGAACTTGGCACCTGGTGCAGGCAGCCCGGAGGCTGAAACTGGACGCCCAAGTGTTCTTCTCCTCGATGGCCGGTGAGTTTGGCAACATTGGCCAGAGCGACTACGCGGCGGCCAATGCGTTCATGGACCGTTTCGCCGCCTGGTGGTCGGAACGCGGCCAGGGAGGCGTGGTAGTCTCCATCAATTGGCCGTGGTGGCGGGAGGGCGGCATGCCGCTGGCCGAAGGCCGCCGGGAGTGGATCGAGACCGCCTCCGGGCTAAAGCCGCTGGCGACCGACGACGGGTTGGCAGCGTTGGAGACGGCTCTGATCGCCGGCCTGCCGCAATTGGCGGTTCTCCCCGGCACACCAACTTCGGAGCAGGCGACTGCCCCGAAGGCAATGGTCCCCAGTCGCGCCGACATCGCTTCGATCCAGTCAGTGAAGGAGACCCTTGTCGGGGTGGTGGCTCGTCTGGCACAGGTGAACGCGCAGGAAATCGACGAGCAGGCCGACTTCAGCGAATACGGATTTGATTCGATCGGTCTGGCGGAGTTCTCCAGCCAACTCAATCGGCGCTACGGGATCGAGACGACGCCCGTCGTTTTCTTTGAATTCCCGACCGTCGCCGCGCTCGCGGGCCATTTGGTGACCCGATATCCTGGGCCGATGAGTGCACGCCATCCCAGCCCCCTGCCCAGCGCCGAGGATTCCCCGCCTGCGAGCGAATCCCGCCTGCCGTCGCCTTCGTCCGGGTCAGCCACGGCTGCACGAGTTTCTTCCGCGCGGGTGGTCGCGCCGGACGCCATCGCGGTGATCGGGATGAGCGGCGTTTTCCCGAAGGCGCCGGGCTTGGAATCGTTTTGGCGCAACCTCGCCGACGGGATCGACGGTGTGTCGGCCGTGCCGCCGGAGCGCTGGGAGGCCCGAGATTTGCCCGAGGCCGCGCGGTGGGGCGGGTTCATCGACGGGGTGGATTTGTTTGACGCGGAGTTCTTCGGCATCACGCCGCTGGAGGCGGAACTGATGGATCCGCAGCAGCGGTTGTTCTTGCGAACCGTGTGGGAGACGTTCGAGAACGCGGGTCTGCCCGTGAATGTGCTGCGGCCGAAACCCGTCGGCCTCTTCGTGGGCGTGGCGACCAGCGACTACGCGACCTTGCTGCACGAGCAAGGCGGGATGGAGGCGCACACCGCGACCGGGATTTCTCATTCGATCCTGGCCAACCGGGTCTCATATTTGCTGAACTTCACGGGGCCGAGCGAAGCCATCGACACCGCCTGTTCGAGTTCGCTGGTCGCGGTGCATCGCGCGGCTCAGTCGATCCTCGACGGCGAGTGCGAGCTGGCCGTGGCCGGCGGGGTGAATCTGATTTTGACGCCGGCGACGACCCTCGGGTTTATCCGCGCGGGGATGCTCGCTCCGGACGGCCGATGCAAGACCTTCGACCAGGACGCGAGCGGGTATGTGCGAGGCGAGGGAGTCGGGGCCGTGTTGCTGAAGCGATTGGTGGATGCGGAACGGGACGGCGATCCGATTCACGGAGTGATCCTGGCGACGGCGGTCAATCACGGTGGACGGGTGAATTCGCTCACGGCGCCGAATCCGGTGGCGCAAGCGGAGGTGGTCGCGCGCGCCTGGCGGCGATCGGGTGTCGGGGTCGAGACCATCGGATTTATCGAGGCCCATGGCACCGGCACTCGGCTGGGGGATCCGGTGGAGGTGCAAGGTCTGAAACGGGCATTCGAGAGCCTCGCCCGAGAACAGGAGAGTGTGGGTGTCGCGGAAGGGAATTGCGCCGTAGGCTCGGTGAAGACGCAGATCGGGCATCTCGAAACAGCGGCGGGGATCGCCGGCTTGATCAAGGCGCTGTTGGTGCTAAAGGCGAAGGTGCTGCCCGGCAACTTGCATCTCAAGAGCCCCAACCCGCTTCTGGAGTTGAGCCACTCGGCCTTCCGCTTGCTGGACCGGACGCAGCCTTGGCCCGCGCCGGTGGATCGGTCGGGCCGACCGGCTCCGCGCCGGGCGGGGGTGAGTTCGTTTGGTTTTGGCGGGACGAATGCCCACGTGGCTTTGGAGGAGGCGCCGCGAATCCCGTCGCGAGGCGAGGCGACTCGTCCCTGCTACCCGGTGGCGGTGTCGGCCAAGACGCAGGAGGGATTGCGCCGTCGGTTCAAGGACCTGCTGGCCTGGCTCGGAAGCAATCCCGACGGTGCGTCATTGTCGGAAATCAGCTTCACGCTGAACGCCGGCAGGGATCATTTTGGTCACCGCGCGGTGGTGGTGGTGAGTACGGTTGACGAACTGGTAAGCAGCCTTGAGCGGCGTCTGAACGGCGAGCAGGTGGAGAATTGCCGGGAAACGGAAGGGGAACCAGCCCGCTCGGCGGCCCCGCGGATTTTCCGGGAGTTGATGAGCCGGATTGCGGTGGAATTGGAGCAGAAGCTCCTGCATGGTCCGGCGGCCTACCGGGAAACTGTGCTCGCGCTTGTGGACCTGCACTTGAAGGGATGCGAATTGGATTGGCGAATGTTTTACGGCCGACCGACGCCGCGCCGGCTTGTGATGCCAGGATATCCTTTCGCGGCGCGGCGCTACTGGTTGCCGCAGCAGCGCGCGGAAAGTCCGGTGGTCCAACCGTCGGGGAATGGCAATGGCGCCGATCACGACCACGGCGGGAACGGCCACGCGAGCGACAATGGGGGGGCAAGCGCCTTCACCGGGAATCCGGAGGCCTCCGGCGGCGCGGAGGATCAGCGCGCCCTGGATTTACTCGCGGCCCTGAAAGCCGGGCGGCTCGACCTCGACGAGGTGGCCCGATCATTCGAGGAGACGGATGAACGCTGAGATCCGAGCCATCCTCGAACGAGTCCGGAGCGGCCACCTCTCCGAGCGCGAGGCTTTGGAGTTGCTTAAGCGATGGCGTCGCGTCGGCAGCGCGAGCCCGGCCGGCACCGCGGCCGATCAAATGGCGGCCCGGTTGCGGGCGATTTTTGCCGAGGAAAGCAAGCTGGCTCCAGCAGCCGTCAAACTGGACGAGCCCTTCCAGGATTTAGGGATCGACTCGTTGCTGATCCACCGGCTCAACGCTCGACTGGAGAAGTGGCTGGGACCGGTCTCGCGGACGCTTTTTTACGAACACGGGAATTTGCGCGACCTAGCGGCCTTTCTGAGTCGGAAATATCCCGACGCGGCGGCGGAGACGCCTGCGCCGGCGCGGCCGACTCCGGTGGCCTCGGATGCCCAGGACGTGGCGACGGCGAAGGGCGCCGTTGCGCGCGCGGGGGACTCGGGTGAGATCGCGATCATCGGACTTCACGGCCGATACCCCGGGGCGGGGGAGCTGGGAACTTTCTGGCGGAATCTGGAGGCCGGCAAGTGCGCGGTGCGGGTGATTCCGAAGGAACGTTGGAACTGGGAAGAGTTCTACGCGCCGCCCGAGACGGCGGCGGAGTTGGGCAAGAGTTATGCCAAGTGGGGCGGGTTCCTGGAGGGGATCGACTTGTTTGACCCCTTGTTTTTCCGCATCACGCCGCGGGAAGCCGAGCTGATGGATCCGCAGGAGCGGCTCTTCCTCGAAAGCGCGTGGCTGGTGGTGGCCGACGCCGGCTACACGCCGGCAGCGCTGAATGCGGCCGCCGCCAGGCGGGGCGGATCGGTGGGGGTGTTCGTCGGGATCACTCGGACGAATTATCAACTCCTGGGACCGCCCGAGTGGGCGCGCGGCAACCCGGTGTTCCCCGCATCCGTGCCCTGGTCGGCGGCCAACCGCGTCTCTTACCTGTTCGATTTCCACGGGCCGAGCCTGGCCGTGGACACGGCGTGCTCGTCCTCGTTGACGGCGCTTTACGAGGCGTGCGAGAGCATTCGCCGGGGGGATTGCGCGGTGGCGGTGGCCGGCGGGGTGAATCTGTATGTGCATCCTTCGACGTTCATCGGCTTGTGCCGCGCAGGGATGCTTTCTCCGGACGGCGTTTGCCGGAGCTTTGGGGCGGGCGCCAACGGGTTTGTGCCCGGAGAGGGTGTGGGCGCGGTTGTGCTCAAGCCGCTGGCTTGGGCCGAGGAGGATGGCGATCATATTTACGGGATCATTAAATCCGCCGCGATCAATCACGACGGCCGCACGCACGGCTACACGGTGCCCAACCCGAGCGCCCAGGCGGCCTTGATCCGGACAGCCCTCGAGCGCGGCGGAATCGATCCGCGGACCATTTCCTACATCGAAGGCCACGGCACGGGCACCGATCTGGGTGATCCGGTGGAGGTTGCCGGGCTGGCCCGCGCATTTGGCGAATGGGCCGGCAACTCTCCCCGCTGCGCCATTGGATCGGTCAAGTCCAACATCGGCCACCTCGAAGCGGCGGCGGGCATCGCGGGCTTGACCAAGATCCTGCTGCAGATGCAGCACGGGCGAATCGTCCCGTCACTCCACGCCGAACGAGTGAACCCCAAGATCGACTTCAGCCGAACACCGTTCCGCGTCGCGCGCGAGGCGGGTGATTGGCCCCGTGACTCCGGGCCGCGCCGCGCCGGGCTCAGTTCGTTCGGCGCGGGTGGCGCGAACGTCCACGTGATCCTCGAAGACTACGCGGGGTTGGAACCTGAGCCGGATACCGGCGACCCGGTGTTGATCGTCCTCTCGGAGCGAAATGAGACCCGGCTCCGCACCGCAGTTGAACAACTGAAGTTGGCGTTGGATGGCGACGTGCGTCTTCGGGACATGGCTTTCACTCTCCTGCACGGCCGGGAGTCAATGGCCGAACGGCTGGCCATTGTCGCGGCCGACAAGGAGGAGGCGCGCGGTAAACTCGCGCGGTTTCTGGGTGGCGAAACCGCCGGGTTGTTCCGTGGGACGGCGAGGACCGAGTCGGGCGACGATACGAAGCGTGCGTTGACCAACTGTGCTGAGGCGGGAGGCCCGGCGGCTCGCGAACGGCTGGAGGGAATCGCCGCGCAATGGGTAGCCGGAGCGAAAGTCGCCTGGAGCGCTCCGCCCGAACGAGCAAAGCCGCGTCGCGTTTCCCTCGCGGTGGATCCGTTCGAGCGGCGTCGGTACTGGGTGCCAGGTCCGGAGCCGCGCGCCGAGGCGTCCACCGCCACCACGCTCTGCTTGGAGCCGGTGTGGGTGGTTTCAGAAGTTGAAGAGGGTTCGTCGGGCGAGGGCGCCGGACCGGTCGAGGTGCTGGTCCTGGGCGGAAGCAGGGACTGGTCCGAGTCGGTTGCCCGAGTGTTGGGCGGCAGCGCGACGGTCCGGAGATTAGCGGATGGGGAGGAGCCGGAATTGGCCGCCCGCGCAGGTCGAGCCGAACGTCCGCGGCGGATCGCTATCGTTCACCGGTGGCGCGGCACCTCGAATCCGGTGGAGGATTTTGTGGCGTTGTTCTCGAAGGTGCGCGCGATGATGAGGGTGGATTCCAGCGCTGAGGTGATGTGGCTGGCGTTGGGGCCGGACGCGGGAGAGCCGGGCCTTGCGGCGCTTGGCGCATTTGGGGCAACGCTCCAGATCGAGCGGCCTGCCTTCATTTTCCGCGTGATTCGCTGCGACGACCTCGATGAATCCCGCCTGGCCGCTTTGCTCCCGGTCGAGATCGCGCGATGGCGCTCGGGGGGAGCCTCCTTGCGCCATAGCGCATGCGAAGGGACCATGAGCCGCGCGCGATTGGACCGCGGCTTGTCCCAAGCCGCAGCGCGTGCCGGGTCGCTGCGGGTTGAGGACAACCCGCGGTCCGG
>JAGWYX010000765.1 GCA_018969165.1 Verrucomicrobiota bacterium | reverse complement strand
GCCGGACGCGGAAAGTTGTTGGTCCAATTTCAGCTTCAGCAATGGGCAGGGAACCCTGAATCAGACCGCAGTCCTCCAGCTCACCAACTGGGGCTACACCCCGCTGCAAACCAAATACACGGGGATGAACGGCTACGCCGCAACCTACCAGATCACCGCCAGTGTGCGCGCGCTGAACACGCCTTTCAATGTCGTCAGCGCCGTCCAGCAGCAACTCCAGGTCGCGTCGATCCCCATCTTCGGTTTCGCCGTCTTTTACGCGCTGGACATGGAGATCTGCCCCGGCAGCGCCTTCGCCATCACCGGGCGGACGCATGGCAATGGCAACGTGTATCTGGACCCCAGCGCGCCGCTGACCTTCCGGAGCCACGTCACCTCGGCGCAAAGCATCTTATTGGGCGAAAGCCCTCAAGATCCCACCATTCGCAGCCTCAGCAGCGTGACCTTCCAGGGCGAACACGACGGGGTGGTCAACTCGCTGAATCTGCCCCTGGGAACGAACAACACCACGGCCGGCCTTCAGGCCATCGTCCAGATTCCTCCCGCCTCCGAGAGCCCCAGTTCGCCGCTGGGCCAGCAGCGCTATTACAACAAGGCCGACCTGATCATCCTGGTTTCCAACGCGACGGTGACCGCCACCAGCGGCACCTACAACAATTTCTCGGTGTCGATCCCCTGGTCGGAACTCAACAAATTCATGGACACCAACAGTACGTTCTACGATCTGCGCGAGAACATGTACATGCAGACCACCCAGATCGATATCAACAAACTCCGCAATGAATATAATCACTTGACCACCCTGCTCGGGCGCGCCCCGCAGATCTACTACATCGCCGATCTCCGCACGCAATCCTACTACACCGAGCCGGCCGTGCGCTTGATCAACGGGCAAACCCTGCCCCCCAATGGGCTGACGATTGCCACGCCCGATCCGTTGTATGTCCAGGGCAATTTCAACGCGCCCTCGGCCTACCTGGGCACGACCAACACCACGATGACCCTCCCGGCGTCGCTGGTCGCCGACGCCATCACCGTCCTGTCCGACAACTGGAACGACAATCGCGCCTGGTGGCCCCTCTCCTACCGCAACGCCTCGGCGACCACGGTCAACGCGGCCATCCTCGCCGGCATCGTGCCCAGCAACGGCTATTACTACAGCGGCGGCGTCGAGAACTTCCTCCGCCTGCTGGAAAACTGGACCGGCCGTACGCTGACGTTTAACGGCTCGATCGTCGTGCTCTACCCGAGCCAGATCGCGATCGGCCCGTGGGGGGCCTCGAACTACGTCTTCAGCACGCCGAATCGCAACTGGTCCTTTGACCCGAATTTTCAAAACGCGTCCAAGCTGCCCGCCGGAACGCCCCGGGCGCGCACGGTCATTCGCAGCGCCTGGACCGCCATCCAAGGGACCTGATCCGCGCCAACCCTCCCGCCCGTGATGCGTCCTTTCCTGGCCCTTGTCACGAATCGCCCTTCGGCAGGACGGAGCCGCGGCTCGGCCTGGCGGCGCGGCGGGTTGTGCTCCCTGCTCCTGGCCGCCTGGCCTGCGCTGGCCGCCGAGAGTTTTGTCATCTACGCGCGACCGGTCGCGCTCCCCGAGCAAGGTTATGTCACCGGCTACATCGTCGAAACCGACGGTCATCAGTTCTCCTTTCTGCCGGTGCGCAAGTGGCACCTCCAGAGCAACGCCGCGACCAAGGAGGTCACCTTCGTGGCGCCAAACCTCAGCGCCAGCATTAACCTCAAGATCCTTTCGAAAGCCTCCGACGCCGCGCCCGAGATGCAGTCGGCCGCGCTGCGGGCCTGGATTCAGGAGCGTTATCCCAAGGCCAACATTGTGGGCGAGTTCCCGTGCTTCGCCAACGGCGGTCAGGGGCTTGCGTTCGACCTGGAGGAGAACCGACAGAAGGGTTTGAGCACGACGACCCGGCTGGCCTTCCTCCCCTTCGACGACGGCGTCGTGGAATTCAAACTCACCGCGCCCACGACCAAGTTTCTGAATTACAAACTGGCTTTGGGCAACCTGTTGACTTCGTTCCGCACCGATCCGGACCATCCTTCCTTTACACCGCCACCTGGCGGCCCCAAGCCGTGATGAGCGGCGACGGAGGCCGCGGGCGGTCCCGAGCGAACATTGCACCGCGGAAGGCGGCTGCTTGCAATTTGAGGTTGAAGGTATATAACAGCAGCCGATGGTTTTTCCGTTTTCCAGCAGCCGGGGACGCCAACGCGATGAAGTAGTGGTGATTGCCCTGGGGGCGCGGGTCACCAAAGCCGTCCACCTGGTTCGTAAAGGTGAAAGCCTGCGACTTCGCAATTACGTGCTGCAGTCGGCCCCGGTCTATGGAACGGAGCTGTCGCCGGAATTGCTGACGGAGCATCTGAAGGCCATGAGCCAGGCGCTGGGAGCCCAGACCCGGCGGGCGACCCTGGTGATCGGCATGGAGCGCTCGCTGGTCCGCAACGTGGACCTCCCCTCGGATAAGGTGCCGGACATGCGCCGGATGATCAGCCTGGCGCCCAAGAATTATTTCCAGGAGGAACTCCCCGACCACGTTTTCGACTGTTTCATCCTGCCGGGAAGCGAGCCGGCCAAGGCGGGAGAGAGCGGCAAGGCGACGCAGAAATTCCGCGCGTTGGTCGGCGGCGCCAAGCGGCAGTTTGTCGCCACTCTCCAGGCCGCCGCCGAGGCCGCCGGGTTGGTCGTCGATCAGATCACGCTCAGCCAGATCAGTTTGGCCAACGCCGCGGCGCTGGCCATGCCGGAGTTGGCCCACCAGGAGGTCATCGCCCTGGTGGACCTGGGGTTCATGACATCGA
>JAGWYX010000764.1 GCA_018969165.1 Verrucomicrobiota bacterium | reverse complement strand
ATCGCCCCAGGCACAGCCGAAGGAGTCGCCGCCTTGATTCACAACGCTGTTCGTGATTTCTGTAAATGTCCCGTCGCCATTGTTATGGTAAAGAAGGTTGCCCTCTCGAAATCGGGACGTCACGAACAGATCGGGAAATCCGTCGTTGTCGTAGTCGCCACAAGCGCAGCCATAGCAATCCTGGGTGCGACTCGTCATTGAGCCATTCTGTACCCGCGAAAAGATGCCGCCTCCGTCGTTGTGGTAAAGGACGTTCACTCCGAGATCATTCGCGACGAACAGATCCGCCCGACCATCGCCGTCATAATCGCCCCAGCCGATGCCTTCAGTTGCCACCGCGCCTCACAGTTCCTCCCGGATGGCGTGGAGCAACCAAGCCTTGGCGGAAGCCCATTGGCGCTCGACAGTCCGCTCGGTCACGCCCAGGGTCTCGGCCACCTCACGATTGGTGAGGCCGCCGAAGAATTTCATGGTGACCAAGCGCGCCTTGTCCGGGTCTTCGGCGCGCAGCCGTTCGAGGGCTTCATCGATCAATAAGACTCGCTCGTCCGGGGTGGCCACAGCCAGATTCACCTCCTGAAGATCGACCCGGTGTTGGCCGCCGCCGTGTCGCAGTCGGGCTTTCCGACGGGCGCGCTCGATCAGGATGCGTCGCATCGCCTCAGCCGCCGCCGCGAAAAAGTGCCTCCGGTTTTCCCACGCGACATCCCCGGGCACAGTCAAGCGCAACCAGGCCTCGTGGACCAGGGCGGTTGGTTGGAGGGTCTGGTTGTCCCGTTCCCGCGACATTTTGGCGGCAGCCAACCGCCGTAGCTCGTCATAAACCAACGGCAGCAGGCGTTCCGAGGAGTTCTCCTCACTGCCCCCCGACAGCCCGGAGGACGTGCGTCAAATCCGGCTCCATGCGGTGCCACCGGTTTCACTCTGGCTGCAGTTGATCATGCGAACGAATGATTCGAAAATACACCATCACCGAGGAATGAGAAAGCCGCGACCACGTGCTGTGCGACCTGATCGCCCGACGCACGCTCTCAGTCAGCGAACGCGCCTTGCACCGCAAATGTGGCGAACTCCTCGTCTGTGCTTAGACCACAACTTGATTGCGAACTGGCCGACACCCAGGCTGCATGTCGGCGCACACTGTGCATCCTGAAACGTCACATGGCGTACATGCTCTCCGAAGTAACCCTCCACCGCAGTGCTCCGTGCTCCTCTCTACGCGGTCGGATTATGGGATGGACGCCCTACCCCTACGGAAAACCGTAGGGTTTTTGGCCACTCGCCGACGGCCATCCGGCCAAATCATTGAAAGACGTTGACGGCCGTTGAGGACGTCAACGGCGCGCAACGCCCTTCAACCGCCCGGTTCAACGGCATTCGCCGGCCTTCAACGCGTCTCTACGCGGCCGAGTTCGGGCGCCATTTGACAGGCTCGGCGTCTGTGCTATCAATAATGTCAAGACGAGCAACGCTCGATTCTCCTCTTCCCGAATTCGGGGCCGGGCCAATGCCCGGCAACTGCTGAAATCCCACATGGGTCAGGCCAATGCCTGTTCATTGCCTCACGTCCGAGGCGCCTTTCACGCCACGATTTGACGGTTGATTGTCGTCAGCTTGCGGAGCCGCATTCAGGTAACCGCCGTGGCGCCGGAACGAAAATTTATGCCGAATCCTGACCAACCTGCCAAAGGGGCCGGGTCAACCGAGACCCAGCCCGAGGGTGTGTCTGTCGCCGAGGGCGCCCGTATCCTGGGCCTCGACGCTTTCACCCTCTACACCTTCATCCAGCGCGACCGCCTCCGGGCAATCCGCGCCCCCTCGGGTGAAATCGTGATCCCGCCGAAGGAGTTGCTCCGACTCCTGGAAGAAAGTGGCCCATGTTGACACAGCACCTCCAATCCACGGATCAGCCGCCGTCGGACGGTGCGGGCGATTTCACCCCCAAGGAAGTCGAAGCGTATCAGGCCGCCCTCAAGACCATTCGGTTGGACCTCGCGGAGCTCGAGAAACTTCAAGATCAAGTCAACCAACGGCGGCGGCTCAACTGGTCACACCCGGCCGTCCTGGGCCGCCCTCGTCCTCTGGAGACCGACGACGGTGTCCGCTGGGAGGCTTATGGCCGCGCCCTGGAATTGTCCCACAGCGAGGTTCTGTTGTGCCGCCAGGCTTCGAGCGCCCAGTGGGCCATGATCCAGCGCTTCCAGCCCGAGGGCCCCTACGCCAAGGCCCACGGTCGCACCGAGGTCCTGCTCACCGGCGACGACCCGCGGACGCTCACCAACGATTATGCCGCCCTGGCTCAGCACACCCTGCACTTCATGGCCAGCAACCTGGTGGCCCGCGCCCAGCGGGTGGTTTGGGAACAGTTCCCGGATTGCAATCCTCCGCGCGTGGTCCATGCCCTGTCCGAACGCTGCTCGGCAGCCCTCAGCCACGACTTGTGCCTGCGGCAGGCTCTCTCTCGGCACGAGAGCCAACGCCACTCGCGCGGGATTCGAGTTTGATCGTATGTCCGACCTGTTGTTCCAGCGCCAGGAGCCGCCGCTGACCAAAGGCGCGGAGCGGGAACGGTTCTATGATCGCCGCAGCCACCCGGCGCGGTTGACGATGGAGGAAACGGCCTGGGCGCTGGGTTTTTCGGCTCACGAAATCCCGGTCCTGATCGCCAAGGGCTTGCTCCAACCTCTCGGCCACCCGGCTCCGAACACCATGAAATGGTTTGCCGCCGAAACGGTCGAGGGCCTGCGCCATGATGTGAAATGGCTCACCCGCTCCACCGACGCGATGATGGAGCACTGGCGCCAAAAGAACGCCCGGAAGACC
>JAGWYX010000763.1 GCA_018969165.1 Verrucomicrobiota bacterium | reverse complement strand
TAGGAACCGCCCTCGTCCTCGCCACCATAACGAACGTCCAGCGACGCGATGCCCAGGTGTTGGAGAAAGGGCGTGTAATCCGAGCCTGACCCCAGGGCCTCGATGCGCAGATCGGGCCGAGCGCGCAGCGCGCGACGTTGATCGGCCGAGGCGGCCTTGACCAGGCGCTCGGCCCGGAGTCGGGCGGCGACGGAAATGCGACGTTCGGGATCGGTGATGTCGGCCGCCACCTCGTTGACGAAGCGTTCAAGCGTGTGCGAGCCGGACACGCCGAGGAACCCGCGTCCGTTGCTGTCGCTGTTGACATACACGGCCGCGTGTTGCCGGAGCGCCGCGGCGTGCGCCTCCACCCATTCGGTCGAACCGAGCAGCCCGGGTTCCTCGCCATCCCACACCGTGAACACCACGGTCCGCTTGGGCTGCCAGCCGCCCCGCGCCAGAAGGCCCAGTGCCCGCGCTTCTTCCATCAGCACGACGGTGCCGCTGAGGGGGTCTTCGGCGCCAAACACCCAGGCATCCTGGTGATTGCCACGGAGGATCCACTGGTCAGGCCGTTCGGCGCCGGGCATTCGGGCGATCACGTCGTAGATGGGCCGCAGGTGCCAATCGAATTTGAGCCGGAGATGGACCTTGGTGGGCCCGGGGCCCAGGTGATAGGTGAAAGGCAACGCCCCGCGCCAGGCCTCCGGGGCGACCGGTCCGCCCAAGGCGCGCAGCAGGGGTTGGGCGTCGGCGTAGGAGATCGGCAACACGGGGATCTTGGTCAGGGTCGGGGCGTCCTCCAGGGCGAGGCGCTTGGCGTCTGGGGTCGCGCCGATGCCGGGCGTCAACGGATCGCCCGGAAACAGCGGCATGTCTTCCACCGAACCGCGCTGGGCGCCTTCGTCGCTGCGCCAGGCGCCCTTGGGGTAGGGGTCGCCTTGGAAATAACCGTCGTCACGCGGGTCCGAATAAATCAGGCAACCGATCGCGCCATGCTCGGCGGCGACTTTCGGTTTGATGCCGCGCCAGGAGCCGCCGTAGCGCGCGATCACGATGCGGCCCTTCACCTCGACCCCCTGCGCGGCCAGTGTTTCATAATCTTTGGGCACGCCGTAATTGACATAGACGAGGTCGCCGGCGACGTCGCCGTCGATCGAGTAGGCGTTATAGACCGGCAAGGTCTCGCGGGTCTGATCGGACGTGGCGTCCTCCTTGAGCGGTGGCTCGGCCAGGCGCGCCCGGAACCGGTCCGGCGCGGTCATCTCGAGCAGGCGCACCTGCGGGACGGGAAACAGCACGTCGAACCGCTCGATCTCGGTCTGGTAACCCCAGGCGCGGAAGCGGGAGGCGATGAACTCGGCATTCTCCTTGTCGAATGGCGAGCCCACGTGGTGGGGATGGGAACTCATTCGCTGCATCCAGTCGCGCATCTCGGTCTTGTTCAACTCGGCGTCGAACTGATGCTCGACCGCGCGTTCGCGCGCCGCCGCCTGGCGGCTGAACCCGAGGAGCGGGCCGTCGCCGGCGGCCGCGCCGACCAACGAGGCGCCGAGCAGCGCCAGGCCGAGCGAGAACTTCAAGGTCTGCGGCTGGGCGCGCCGCGGAGCCATGAACCGCACGCCATCGGACCGCGGCTTGTCCCAAGCCGCAGCGCGTGCCGGGCCGCCGCGGGTTGAGGACAACCCGCGGACCGGTTCATGGGAAGCCCCCATTGGCGGTGGCGCATGCCTCGGGACCTTGAACCGCGCGAGCCGTCCGTTCGGTGTCCCGCCTGCAGGCGGTCTGGCGCTCCTGCGAGTTGAGACGACTCGCGCTCCGCGGCAAGGTTCATGGGCAGGGACACCGGGACTTGTCGGGATTACAGCGGGTTTCACGGACCCGGAGTCTAGCGGAGGGGCCCATCGACCTCAAGTCACGTATTCGCGGCGGTCGCGATTGATTTGCGTCAAGGAAGGAATCGCGGCTCTGCGGTCCAATCGCTCCAGGCATGGCCACACGGAAATTATCCCTGCGACTGCTTGCTTGCGAAATCGCCCAGCGCGAGATCAGCCATCTGGTCGGGCAATCCCCGCACCTTTTGGACGTCGAGTTCCTGCCGGTCGGCCACCACGACGAACCGAAGGCCGGCCATCGCGATCTCCAGTCCCGCGTGGATGCGGTCAAGGCTGGGCGGTACGACGCGATCCTGATCGGCTACGGGGTTTGCAGCCTGATGATCAGCGGCCTGCAGGCGCGGGCCACCCCGCTGGTCGTTCCCCGCGCCCACGACTGCATCACGCTGTTCCTGGGCTCGCGGGCGCGGTACGACCAGTGTTTCGCGGCGGCGCCGGGCACCTATTATTTCACGGCCGGCTGGTTGGAATGCCCCGAGCGCAAAGCGCTGCGCGAGGGTGGCATGGGTGCGTTCCATGACGTCGCGGGTGAGGTGGCTCACCAGGCCGCGGCGTTCGGTTTGAACAAACCGTTCGCCGAGCTGGCCGCGAAGTACGGCGAGGACAACGCGCGCTACCTGCTCGAAGCCGCCGAGCGCTGGTCGCAAAGCTACGAGCGCGGGGCGCTGATCGCGTTCGACTGCACCGCGCACCTCGGGCTACGCGAGCGGGTGCAAGGCATCTGCGACAAGCGCGGCTGGCGGTTCGAGGAACTGGCGGGCGACCTGGGACTTTTCCAACGTTGGCTCGGCGGCGATTGGCAGGTCGAGGAATTCCTGGTCGTGCCCGCGCATCACCGGGTTTCCTTGACGTATGACGAGCGGATCATCGAGGCGCTGCCGGTGGGAAGCAAACCCGCATGACACACACCGAGCAGTTGGATGGTCTGGCAAACGCCGTCGTGAATCTCGACC
>JAGWYX010000762.1 GCA_018969165.1 Verrucomicrobiota bacterium | reverse complement strand
CCGTCCCGGAACTCCTCGTGCCTGGGTTCCCGCCATTCCTTGAGGACTCGCGGGATGTCGGTGAGGTTTAGGCCTCCCCGGTCGTAGCACCGGATCACGAGATCGTGGGCGTCCTTGTCTTCAAGCTCCGTCCGCCGGTACGCCTCGAACGTGTTCGACTGGGCGGCGAACATCACCGGCAGCTTGGCGATGGTCTCGGTGATGATCCATGAGAGATCGCGAAGCAAGTTGGCCGTGTGTTTCCGCTGGAACGTGACCGTCGAGCCGTGGAACGACAGGTTGTCGCAGACGAACACGGTCGCCCCGATGCAGAGGCCGGCCGAGCAAGACTTGTCGTATGAATTGCGCAGGCCCAGGACGCAGCCGTAGTCGCGGCCAACTGATCCGGGCAATTCGACCCGCAGGAGGCCGAAGAGGCGCTGGCCTTCCTTGGCCAGGGCCAGGGTTTCCTCCTTGATGGCGATGCCCTCGACGGCCAATTGCTTCTCGATCCGGGTCACGAAGGACTCGTACGGGAGGGGCACGTAGCTGTCGGTGGGCCGGGGTGTGGGGACCGCGAACACGTCGGCTCGCGACCGCACGTTGCCGCCGCAGTGGAGCATGAGACCGTTCATCGGGCACCTCCGCTCTTGGGATTCTGAATCTGGAGTCTGTTCATGGCGTATCCTTTCTGTTTTGAGGGTTTGTGAAAGAACTCCATGTTCAGCGTACGGCGGGGTCCGGCAAACGAAAGGAAGGTGATGTTGACGAGGGCGGCAAGTCGAACCACGACTTGGCTCCGGACCGACTGCCTGCCACAGGATCAGACCAGCGGACTTCGGCGGGCACCCTCCGTTTTCTTCGAACCAAAAGGAAGATTCGTCCGTTTAACCGAAAGAGCCATCGTGTGCTCGCTCTCGTTTTGTGCCCTTGCTGACAAACATCGTTATGAAGAAGCTTACCTTGGCCCGTGCCGGCGCGATTGCATTGGCCATCTATTGTCCCATCATTCACGGCGAGACCGTGGAACTCAAACCGGGCAATGCACCGCCGCTGCTCCACTTGGCAAAAATCCTCCAAGCGCCGACTGGTGCCGCGGCTGACTGGCCAGCCCTACGAGGCAAGGTCGTCGTCCTGGAGTTCTGGGCGACGTGGTGCGGCCCCTGCATCGCCGCGATCCCGCACCTGAACGAACTCTCCGACCGGTTCAAGGATAGACCGGTGCGGTTCATCGCCATCACGGACGAGGATGAAAAGGTTGTCGCCCCCTTCCTGGCGAAGAAGCCAATCCACGCGTGGGTCGGCCTCGATTCGGATAAAGCGACGTCCAAGGCGTACGGAATCAAGTTCATTCCGCAGACCGTCGTCGTGGACCAAACCGGAAGAATCGCCGCGATTACAAATCCGTGGGAACTGACGGAACAGCATTTGAAAGACCTGCTCGCCGGCCGAAAGCTCGCGCTGAAGCCCGCCCAACGAGGAGGCGGCCTCAGCTTCAGGCCCGGTGAACTGCCGCCAGCCTTGAAGGAGGGGCACGCCCCTCTCTTTCAAATACTCGTGAGGGAGAGCGGAACGACGAACGGCGGGTGGGGCCGGTCGGGAGACGGCTTCACCTTTTTGGGCTGCGAGCTCCCGAGTCTCCTTTCCGCGTGCTATGAAGTCAGTTCGGTGCGGATTATCACCAACTGCGCGTTGCCTGAAACCGCGTTCGACGTGGTAGTCAAGTTCCCCAAGGCGCATGAAGGGGCGAGAACAGGGGCTGACGCGGGGACCAAGTGGTTGCGCCTGGTTGTGGAAACGGCATTCGGCCTGGTCGGAACGCGAGAGACAAAGGAGCAGGACGTTCTGCTTCTCGCCGTCGCAAAGTCAGGAGCCGAGCACTTGAGGCCGACGGTCTCCACCGGCGGTTCGTCTTGCCGTTCCACCGCAGGCGTGATGGAGGGCATCAATGTGCCGATTGGCACGTTGGCGGGAAACCTGGAGGGCCTGTTGCAGAAACCGGTTCTGGATGAAACCGGGCTTACCGACCGGTATGACTTCGAACTCAATTGCGAGGTGAAGGACGCGAGTCATCCGAACCTCGTGGCGGTGGCACAAGCCGTTCGTGAGCAGCTCGGCCTGGAGTTGACCGCCGCGAGGCGGCCAGTCGAAGTTCTCGTCGTCGACAAAGCGCGCTGATCAGCTCTGTGCGTGGCGGCCACTGCCTGAGCCACCACGCAGGCGGGCGAGCGGCGGCGACGGGCTTCTGAGCCGCGAGTTCGCGTCGCCGCCGGTCGCTACGCGTAATGGATGAGCCCGCCGTGGGAGCTGGCTCCGATTCGAACCCGGTTCAACTCTAGCGTTGCGCGTATGAGGCGCATCACAAGGTGAGCCACTCGCAACCGCTTAAAAGAAAACGGAACAACTCGCGATGAATTGCTCCGTGTGTTCAGCATCGTCGTGGTTCGATTTTGAACACACTGACGCGGAGGAATCTGATCCTCAGCATCACCGTTCCCGCATCACGACATTTCCAAATGCGTAGGTCAACATTATCTCCCGAGGAAATGAGATTCTCCCAAAAGAGATGTCACACTACCCCGGCGTCGATACTCTTACACTGCGGCGAACCATTCGGACGCCACGCAGCAAACCAAATCGAAGAAGCCAAAAGGAAAAACCGTCGTATGACAACTCAAACTAAAGTCGATCGTGAGCAACTCGTGGCAGACCTGGCCTGGGACTACTGCGAGAAGGCCCGTAACGGCGAAAAGGTGACCATGAAGAACTTTCTGCGGCTGTGTCCGGACGAGCAGGCCCGCGTGACGTTCAAGACCTTGGTTAACACAGACTTGCTCCTTTCCATCGCCGCCCA
>JAGWYX010000761.1 GCA_018969165.1 Verrucomicrobiota bacterium | reverse complement strand
GTTCGAGGCCCTGGTGGAAAAGTACCAGCAACCGGTGATGAACCTGGTTGGCCGCACCGTGGCCGATCCCACCGAGGCCGAGGACTTGGCCCAGAACGTCTTCATCCAGGTGTTCAAATCGGCTCACCGCTACCGCCCCACCGCGAAATTCTCGACCTGGCTGTTTACCATCGCCCGAAATCTCTGCCTGAACGAGCTGCGCCGGCGGACGCGGCACCCGGCCGAGTCGCTCGATGCCTCCATGCCGGGCGAGGACGATCACCCCGCGCGGCAGTTCGAGGACAAGCGCGCCTCTTCGCCTCCCGAGGCGTTGTTGGGTCGGGAGTTGGCGCAGAAGATCGAACAGGCCTTGGCGGCGCTCCCGGAAAACCAGCGCACCGCCATCCTCCTGTTCCGGAACGAGGAACTTTCCTACGAAGAGATTGCCGCCGTGCTCCAATGCTCGGTGTCGGCTACCAAATCGCTGATTCACCGCGGGCGCGAAACCTTGAAACAACAACTCAAACCGTATTTGCGCACCGGCGCCTGGCGGGAGGCCACCTGACAGCAACTTTGCCGCGGCAACGGTTTTAAATCGAAAGGAACCATGAATGGTGCGGAACCAAATGACTGGCTGGAAGCGGGACTGCGACATCCGCCAACCGCGGAGGAGGAGCGGCAATGGCAAGCTTACCTCGCCGCACACCCGGCGGAGCGGCAGGCGCGCGAGGAAGATTTGCGCCTGAACCAACTCCTGCGCCAATTGCCCGACGCGCCGCTGGCCTCCAACTTCACCACCCGGGTGCTGCAGGCCCTGGACCGGGAGACGGCGCGCCAAGGCCCGACCCGGTGGCGACCGGCACTCGCCAATTGGGTCGGCCGGCTGAACTGGGTCGCGGCCACTGCCTTGCTGGCGTTGGCGCTGACGCTGGGCGCCCTGGCCTACCAGCGGCACCGGCGGCGAGTGCAGTCGGAATTGGCGCGCAGCCTGGCGGCGGTGACGCCGGTGGCCACCCTGCCGACCCTGGAAATGCTCGAACATTTCGACGCCATCCGCCGATTGAGCCTGGCGCCCCCGGTGCCGGACCGGGATTTGCTGACCGCGTCGCAATAACGAGAGTTCTCGACTGGTGAAACTTGCGGCTTGCAGGCCCCAAATTCGCAGGCGGATCCGGCCCGCGCAGGCGGCGGTGCTCTGCCTCGGCCTGGTCGGCGCCCTGCGGTCGGCCGGACTGGCGGCCGCGCAGTCTCCCCCCGCGCCGGCGACGGTGCCTCAGTCCACCCCCACCAACTCCGCCCCGGCCTTGCCGCCAATCCCCGAGTCGCCCAGCCATTATCTGCGACGATTGTTGGACCTGGACGCCGCCAGCCGGGAACGTGAGCTGGCCAAGGAGCCCGCGGAGCTGCGGGATTACTGGCGGAAAAAGCTCCAGGAATATGCCGCGCTGAGCCCGACCGTGCGGGATACGCGGTTGCGCGCCGTCCAGTTCCGCTGGGAGCTGCTGGCCTTGATGAAACTGTCGCCGACCGAGCGCGCGGCGCGATGGCAGCCCTTGTCGGTCGGCGACCGCGCGTTCCTGCAACAACGCCTCGCGCAGTGGGACGCGCTCCCGGCCCCCATGCAGCACGAGATCCTCGAGAATGAAACCACCGTCCTTTACTTCCTGCGCCTGCAGTCGGGCTCGGCGGCCGATCAGGAGCGGACCTTGCAGACTTATCCGGCCGATTACCGCCGGAAACTGGAGGTGAACCTGGCGCGCTGGCGGGGATTGAGCCGCGCGCGTCGCGAGCAGATGCTCGGACGGTTCAACCGATTCTTTGAACTCACCAGCGATGAACGCCAGCAAATCCTCAACATCCTGCCGGAGCCGCAGCGGCAGCAAACCCAACAGATGCTGCAGAGCCTCGAGCGGCTGCCCAAGTCCCAACGCCAAGAGGTGCTCGAGGGCCTCCGGAAATTCGCCAATCTCACCTCGGCCGAACGCGAACAATTCCTCCAGAACGCCGCCCGCTGGGAAGCGCTGTCGGTCCGCGAACGCGAGGCCTGGCTCAACATGATGAACGAATTGCCTCCCCTGCCGCCCGGAGTTGAGCCGATGCCTCCCCTGCCGCCGAACTTTGGGACGCCGCCGCTCCCACCGGGACTCGGAACCTCGGGGCCGCCCTGAGGCTCGGCGCCGCGGACGGAACCGCGCGGTGGCGGCGCCGGCGGATGACCGTCGGGATTCGTTGCGTGGGTTGGCGAGTGCCGAGCGGCTGCGTGCGGAGCGCGAGTTGTCTCAACTCGCAGCGGCTGGCGCCGAGCCATCGGCCGCGCCGCCCGGTTTGCCGCTTGTCAGCCGCCCGGCGGATCTTTAAGTTGCGTTGACGGTGCATAAAATCGCGTTCGAACTGGGCGGACTGACCATCTACTGGTACGGCATCCTGGTCGCCGCCGGTTTCCTGGTCGGCCTCTGGACCGCCAGTCGCCGGAGCTGGCGCGACGGCATCCCGGGCGAGGCGATCGTCGATCTCAGCCCTTGGCTCATTGGCGGCGGGATCGTCGGCGCGCGGATCCTCTACGTGGTTTCCTACTGGCGCGAGTATTTTGTCAGCAAACCGATCTGGGAGATTCTCATGGTGCGCCACGGAGGGCTGGTGTTTTACGGCGGATTCCTCGGCGCGGCCTTGACCGGGGTCGCCTACGCGCGGAGCAGAAGACTGAACCTCTGGAAGCTCGCCGACACGCTCGCCCCCAGCATTGCGTTGGGGCACGCGTTTGGCCGGATCGGCTGCTTGATGAATGGCTGCTGCTACGGCCGGCCCACCCATTTGCCCTGGGCGATTTGTTTCCCGCCGGACCACGAAACCCGCG
>JAGWYX010000760.1 GCA_018969165.1 Verrucomicrobiota bacterium | reverse complement strand
GGACCAGCAGCTCGGGGTTCAACACCGCCTCGTAGCCCAGCCGGGCCTCCTTCAGAATTTCCGGTTCGAGCACGAATTCGATGAATTCCTGGGTGCCCTTGCCTTGCACCACCAGTTTGCCGCTGGCGTAAAACACCACCGTCAACTGATTGCCGGCGGCCGCGAACCGGGCGTACGGCACCGTGCGGAATTCGAACGCGTGCGCCCGCAAGTGCTGCTCGAGTGCCGCCGCCTGTTCCGTCGTCAGCCGGCAAGTGTAGGAGGTCAATGGTTTCACAAATGTCGCTGGAATCTGCTTCCGAGAGCCTAGCCGCTTCGCCTAAGCTCCGCAACCGTGCCGGCGCTTCCCGCGATTGTCCGTTCCTTGTTGACGTGGTATGCGCGCGCCGCCCGCGATCTTCCGTGGCGGCGCACGCGCGACCCGTACGCCATCTGGGTTTCCGAGGTGATGTTGCAGCAAACGCAGGTCAAGACCGTGGTGCCTTACTGGGAACGCTGGATGCGCGCGTTGCCGACCCTCGACGCCCTGGCGCGGGCGGCACCCGGGCGGGTGCTCAAGCTCTGGGAGGGCCTGGGCTACTACACCCGCGCCCGGAACTTGCAGCGCGCCGCCCAGGTCATCCGGACGCGCCACGGCGGACGGTTCCCCTCGAGTTTTGCCGAAGTGCTGGCCTTGCCGGGCGTCGGGCGCTACACCGCTGGCGCGATCTGCAGCCTGGCCTACAATCAACCGACCCCGGTGTTGGATGGCAATGTGCGACGTGTCCTGGCGCGGGTCTTTGGCGTCGAGGCCGGTCCTACGCCGCGCGCCGCCGACCCGCGGCTGTGGGCGTTGGCCCAGGACCTGGTCGTATGCGCAGCCGCGCTGGCCGAGCCAGCGCAGCGCGCCTGTGCCGACCTCAACCAGGCCCTGATGGAATTGGGCGCCACGGTTTGCGCGCCAAGCGACCCGCGCTGTCCGGCTTGTCCGCTGCGGCGAGGTTGCGTGGCTCGCCGCGACGGGCGCACCGCGGAGTTGCCGGGCCCTGGCCGGCGCGTGCCCGTCACCCGGCGGCACTTTGTGGCGTTCGTCCTCCAGCGCCGCGGGCGTTTCTGGGTCCGACAGCGGCCCGAGGCGGTCGTCAACGGCGGGTTATGGGAGTTTCCGAATGTTGAAATCCCTCCGGGCCTTCGCGACGGGCGCCGCCACGGGCCGGCGGCCGAGCATCTGGCGAAAAACCGGTTCGGCATCTCGGGGGTCGAGTGGCAACCGTTCGGTCGAATCCAACACACGATCACGCGTTATCGGATCACGCTCGAGGTATATCGGGCGCGATCAGCCGGCGCCGTGCCGCCCGCCGCCGAGAGGCATCGCTGGGGCGCGCTGGCCGATTTGAAGCGCTTAGCGTTCGCCAGCGCGCATGGAAAGATTCTGTGCCAGCTCGAGCAGGAAAAGGTCAGGCGTCCCACCGGGTGAGCCGGTGGGGTCATTGAATCATGTACCCGGTAGGGCCGACCTGCGGGTCGGCCGTGCGGCGGCGCGGCAGCATCGCCCTACCCGGTTCTTTGCCCAGCGAGGTGCCGAGTTCACCGCTGTTTGGCCGCGTCGAGCAAGGCCAGGCTGCTGAACAGCGACCAGACCCAGGCCCCGGCGAACAACGCCCCGCCGCCGGCCAGGACAAGCCAATGCCAATGCCCGCTGGCCGGGTAATCCAGCGTGCGCAACACCGTCGCGATGAACCAAACCATCCAACCGGAGAACAGGCAGAAGCCGAGCACGGCCACCAGGACTTGGCAATAGCCGATGCGTTGCCCGGCCAGGATGGTGCCCAGGCCGGGGCAGGCGACCTGGTTGAGGATGAAGCAATTTCGGGCCTTGGCGCGGTGTGCCGGTTCAGGCGGAGCGGGAGCCGAAGAGGTCTTCATAGGCATACATCAATGTGCCGAGCGAAATGGGAACCGTCACGAACACACCGATGCAGCACACCACCACGCCGGCCATCCCGATCAGCCCGGCGACGACCGCCAGGGCGAACACCAGCCACCAATGCCGGTTGACCTGCTTGCGGCTCAGCTCCATCGCCGCCCAGAAGCCCAGTTGCTTGTCGATGATCAACGGAAAAGTGAACAGCCATGATACAGAAAGATAAATGCCCGGCAGCAGACAGCAAGCCACACCGAGCAACGTCAACGCGGTCATGACCAGCGACCCTGCCACCAGCGACGGCGCCGCCGGGCCGAACCCGGCGAACAGGGTGCCGGGGTTGACCGCCTCACCGCGGATGAGCTTGAGGTAAAACAAATACAAGCCGCCGTAGAAAATGCCGTAAAGCAGCGAGCCTGCCAGCGAGCCGAGCAGAACGACCGCCGCCGCCGTCGGGTCCACCTGGCGCAGGCGGATGCCTTCGATCAATCGTTTCATGGCCCGCTGGGTGAACAGACTCAGCAGTTCATTCCAGGCCACCATCAGGACCAGCACCAACACGGTGGCGCCCACCAACGGCCAGAAATTGGCCTTGACCAGTTGCCAGCTCCGACCCACGCATTGGCCGATGTCCGGCGTGTAATCCCGACCCTGGATGGCCGCCAGGTCTTCCGGCGAGCCGGGCGCCAGACGCGGCGGCGGCGGCACGCCCCCCAATCCGCTCGGCGCGACTTCACGGAACGGCTGCCAGTTGGCCATGCCCTCGTGCCACACCAGTGTCTCCGGCGTGATCTTGCCCGTCTGCGCCAATTGGACGAGTTCGGTCTCGGTGATCGGCCCCGCTTGTTTGCCGGCGTCGGCATAGTACCAGTTCATAGTTTGCTCCGCGTTGAAGTCGTGGGTTGGCGCGTCGGTCCGGTTGCCGAAGCCT
>JAGWYX010000759.1 GCA_018969165.1 Verrucomicrobiota bacterium | reverse complement strand
GCCCTTCATCAAGAACGGGATCCCCGTCGCGGTGACGGTGGACGAGTTGCCGGGGCGGACCTTTCCGGGATCTGTCACGCGTTTTGCCCAGGCCCTGGACGAAGCCACCAAGACCATGCTCACCGAAATCGAGTTGCCCAATCCGGCCGGCGAGCTTCGGCCCGGCATGTATGCGCGCGTGCGGTTGGAACTCGAGCACAAGTCGGACGCGCTGCTGGTGCCCGCCCCGGCCTTGCTGGTCGAGAAAGCCGGCACCTCGGTCTTCACCATCGCCAACGGCAAGGCCAGGAAAACACCCGTCCAGGTCGGTTTCACCGACCCCGTCAACGTGGAAATCCTCCGCGGCCTCAGTCCCGGCCAGGCCGTCATCCTCGTGGGCAACCAGCCGCTCAATGACGGGCAACCCGTGAACCCGACCCAGTCCAAGTGACAGCGACCGCACACGGTTTACGATTTGCGCTCTGCGCGGCCGCCTTCGCCGCGCTCGGCCTCCTGCAGGCCCCCGCCCAACCGTCGCCCCCCGCCGTCGCTCCGGGCCTCCCGGGCACGGCCTCGCAACCCAACGCACCGGCCACGCACGAATCGACATACCCGATCGACCTGCCGACCACGCTGCGACTCGCCGGCGCGCGGAACCTCGATATTCAAATCGCGCGCGAGGCCCTCCATGAGGCCCAAGCCAACCGTCAAAGCGCGGTGGAACAGTTCTTCCCCTGGGTCACGCCCGGCGTCGCCTATCATCGCCTGGACGGAATGGCCCAGGCCGTGCCCTCCGGCGTGATCTCGGACACCCACTTCCAATCCTATGCCCCGGGCGCGGCCTTGACGGCGCGGGCCGCCCTCGGCGACGCAATCTACAATTCCCTGGCCGCCAAACAACTGGTCGCCGCCGCCGACCAGGCCCTGGCCGCCCAGCGCCAGGATTCCGTGCTCGCCGCCGCACAGGGCTACTTCGATCTCGTCAAAACCAGCGCCTTGGTGGACGTCGTCCAGGAGGCGATTCGCATCTCGCAGGATTACCAACAACAACTCCACGCCGCCGTCACCTCCGGGATCGCCTTCCGCGGCGACGAACTGCGCGTCCAGACCCAGACCGAACAGTACCGGATCGTCCTGGAACAGCGGCGCGCCCAAGCGCGGGTCGCCGGCGTCAACCTGGCCCAGGTGCTCCACCTGGATGCCTCCGTCGCGCTGGTTCTCCGCGACACTGGGCTGGTGGCCTTGCGACTTTTCCCCACGAATTCCCTCCTGAGCACCCTGGTCCAGCAGGCCCTCCATTCCCGCCCCGAGCTCAAGCAAAGCCGCGCCTTCCTGGCCGCCCGTCGCGCCACCAAGAACGGCGCCGTTTACGGCCCCTGGATTCCTTCGCTCGGAGCGCAAGTGTTCGGCGGCGGCTTGGGCGGCGGTCCGGATGGCGGCCCCGGCAGTTTCGGGACCGAAGCGGATTACATGGTGGACCTGAGTTGGCGAATTGGCCCGGGCGGACTGTTTGACGTCGGCCGCATTAGAGCCAGCCAGGCCCGGCTGGCCGCCGCCCAACTGGCCGATGCCAAACTCAAAGACACCGTCGTCGCGGACGTCGTGGCCAGCCTCACGCAAATCAAGTCCACGCAGGTCCAAATCGAGCTGGCCGAGCGCAATCTGGCCACCGCCACGGAAACCCTCGACCTGACCCGGCAACGCAAACAATTCGGCGTCGGCATCGTGCTCGAGGATATTGAAGCCCAACAGGCCCTTACCCAGGCCCGCTCGGCTTATGTCACCGCGCTGGCCGAGTTCGATCAAGCCCAATACGCGCTCAGCCGCGCCGTGGGCACGCTCGACCCCGTGTCGCCTGACTCAAACAGCCCACCCACTCCGTCCACTTCGCCCGCACCATGACCCAACCGGCTCGCCCCCGCCGACCCACCGTCCTCCGCCCGCGTTTCCGGGTGCTCTGTGGCAGCAACATCGCGCTTGGGCCGGGCAAGGTGGAGTTGCTCACCCTCATCCGGACGACCGGTTCGATCGCCCGGGCGGCCAAACGCATGGGCATGTCCTACATGCGCGCCTGGCTGCTCATCCAAACGATGGAATGCTGCTTCCGCCAACCCCTGGTCCATGCCCTGCGCGGGGGTAAACGCGGCGGCGGCGCCAAACTGACCGCCACGGGGAAGCAGGCGCTCGCGCTCTACCACCGCATGCAGACGGAAAGTCTGCGTGCCACGCGCCAAAGCTGGAGGAACCTGCAAAAACTCCTGCTCCGCTGACGGCTGCCTGAGAATCCCCCCTGGAGTCCTTGATTTGCAAAACTCCAGGCAATATTGGCCATCGTTATATTTGACAGAAGAGATCGCCTCCGCTTTAAATCACCCGGCCGCCTTTCGACGACTGACACGCCACCGCGGCGTTCCTGCATGGTGACTTGCGCATCCAACCGGCTCTTGCCTCTGACCGCCGCCCTCGGTCTGGCGGCCGCCACGGGCGCGGCCGCTAACGACGCCGAATTCACGGTCTTCGCCGCCGCCAGCCTCACCGACGCCCTTAAATCCATCGCCGCGGTTTACCAACGCCAGTCCGGGGACAAAATCCGGTTCAACTTCGGCGCGTCCAGCTTTCTCGCCCGGCAAATCCAGGAAGGCGCCCCCGCCGATCTCTTCTTCTCCGCCGACGAGGCAAAAATGGACGGGCTGGCAAAACGGGGCTTGATCGAGACCTCGACCCGTCGCAGCCTCCTTTCCAATTCGCTCGTCATCGTGGTGGCGGCCGACAACCCGTCTCGCATCACTGCCGCCAGGGATTTGGCCGGACCGGGCTTCAAGACGATTGCCCTCGCCGATCCCGCCGCGGTGCCGG
>JAGWYX010000758.1 GCA_018969165.1 Verrucomicrobiota bacterium | reverse complement strand
GGTGCGGGTCGAATTCCCCGGGGCCATCTACCACGTCATGAACCGCGGCGACCGCCGTGAGCCCATCGTTCGTGATGACCGGGACCGGGCAGTGTTTCTGGCGACGCTCGGCGAAACGTGCCAGAAGACGGGCTGGGAGGTCCTGGCTTGGTGTTTGATGAACAACCACTTTCACTTGGTGGTGGAAACCCCGCGGGGCAACCTGGTGGCAGGGATGAAGTGGTTTCTGGGCACCTATACCGCGCGGTTCAACCGGCGGCATAAACTCGTCGGCCATTTGTTCAGCGGCCGATACAAGGCATTGGTGATCGAGGGAGGAGGGGCTGGCTACTTGCGGACCGTTTGCCAGTACGTCCATCTGAACCCGGTGCGCGCCGGTTTGATCGGCCCTGGGCAGCGGCTCCAGCAGTATTGCTGGAGCAGTTATCGCGCCTATCTGGGGAGTTCGAACCAGAGGCCGAGCTGGCTCCGGGTTGACCGATTGTTCGGCGAATTGGGGATCCCGGAAGACAGTGTCGCGGGGCGAAGGCAGTTTCAGCGGAGCGTCGAACAAATCCGGCAATTGGGGACACCCGAAAGGGTGCGGCTTGCCGGGGGTGATTGGTGTTTGGGTGACGAGCAGTTTCGCAGGGAGTTGTTGGAGCAGATGATCAAGAAGATGGGTCGGCATCACGGCGGCCCCGAGCGCCTCGAGACCGAGGAGCGTCGGGCTGAGCGGATCATGAGGGAGGAACTGGAGCGCCGGCGATGGAACCCGTTGGAGTTGCCGCGGCGGCCCAAAGGCGACCTCGAGAAAGTCAAGATCGCCAGACGTCTCCGTGCGGAGACGACTATGACGCTGGAGTGGATTGCCGTCCACTTGAGCATGGGGGCAGGGGGCTCGGTGGCGAACTGCCTCCGGAGGTGTTGAGCGTCCCCGGGCGCCACGATGTGCGGTTATGCGGGACTGACCCCCCGGCGGGTCGAATGCCCGCGGGAGTGGGTGCGTCCAAATAAAGTGCGGCTATGGCAAAAAATAATTTGGTGTATTCGCCAAATTGTCGCATAATTTCTCATTAAGCACCGCAGAACCGGTCCGGCGCGAGCCGTTCGGCGGGCGATCGATGAGACGGACGAAATGACGCGAGGCACTCAGGTTTGCGTGGCGGCCCTGCTGGTTTGGCTGGCGGGGGCGGCGGCGGGCCTCGCTGTGGCGCGCCAGCCTGGAGCCAAGGTGCTGGACTTTGACCGGGACATCCGCCCGATCCTCTCGGAGAATTGCTTCACCTGCCACGGTCCGGACGAGGAGATGCGCAAGGCGGGTCTGCGGCTGGACCAGAAGCAGGGGGCCTTGAAGGTCCTCAAGTCCGGCGACCGCGCCATCGTCCCCGGGGATTTGAAGTCCAGCAAGCTGGTATGGCGCATTACGCGCCAGGACCCGGACGACGTGATGCCGCCGCCCAAGACTGGCAAGAAGCTCACGACGGCGCAGGTCGACGTGCTGGAACGCTGGATCGCGCAGGGCGCCAAATGGGAACCGCACTGGGCTTACGTGCCGCCGGCCCGCCCGCCGGTTCCGCAGGTCAAAGACCCGCGCTGGCCGCGGAATGAGATCGACCGGTTTGTCGCCGCCCGGCTGGACAAGGAAGGGCTTAAACCGGCGCCCGAGGCGGACCGGCCGACGCTGATTCGGCGCGCGACGCTGGACCTGACAGGGCTACCGCCGACGCCGGCGGAGATCGACGCGTTTTTGGCGGACAAGAGCCCAGACGCCTACGGGAAGCTGGTGGACCGGCTGCTGGAATCCCCGCGATATGGCGAGCAAATGGCGCGCTACTGGCTGGACGCAGCGCGCTACGCCGACTCACACGGCTACCACATCGACTCCTATCGCAGCATCTGGAAATACCGCGATTGGGTCATCGACGCCTTCAACCGGAACCTGCCGTTCGACCGGTTTACCATCGAGCAGTTGGCCGGGGACCTGATGCCCGAGGCGACGACGGAGGACAAGGTGGCTTCGGGTTACATCCGCTGCAACATGAGCACCGGCGAGGGCGGCGCGATCGAGGAAGAATACCATGCCAAATACACCTTTGACCGGGTCGAGACCACCAGCACGATCTGGCTGGGTCTGACAATGACTTGCGCCCGCTGCCACACGCACAAGTACGATCCGATCCTGCAAACCGAGTATTACGGCCTCTACGCCCTATTCAACAACCTCGACGAGTCCACGATGGACGGCAATGTGCCGAACCCCAGTCCGTTCCTTCGGCTGCCCAGCCCGCGGCAGACGGCGCGGGAGGCCTGGCTCAAGCAGCGCAGCGCCGAGGTGCAGAAGCAAATAGAGGCGCCGGCCCCGGAGTTGGATGCGGCCCAGGCCGCGTGGGAGGCGCGGTGGCGGGACAGGTTGAATAACCGCTGGAACATCCTGTCGCCGCTCGAGGTCAAATCCTCGGCTACGAACAGCCCGCGCTTCCGGATTCTCGAGGATCACTCGATCCTGGCCGAGGGGCCCAACCCGGAGACCGACGTGGACGAGGTCACTGTGAAGCCCGGCGCCGGGACCCTTGCGGCGCTGCGGCTCGAGGCACTGCCCGACGCCTCATTGCCCAAGCAGAGCGCGGCGCGCGCCAAGGATGGGCGGTTCGAATTGTCCGAATTTGAAGCGGAACTGATGGTGCCGGGGGACGCCGGGGATCCAGTGCAGACGCGGAGACTCAAGTTCGTGCGCGCCCTGGCGGACGATGCCGATGGCGACTACAGGATTGATCGAACCATCGACGGCAAGGCCGACACCGGCTGGCGAGTGGAAGCCGATGCGGTGGATCAGCCGCACCGGGCCATCTTTGTG
>JAGWYX010000757.1 GCA_018969165.1 Verrucomicrobiota bacterium | reverse complement strand
GTTGTAATAAGCGCTTGGTTTTTCGTATCCACCCAGCCGTATAAGCGGTACTGTTTGTCCACCACATCGAAAGCCACCAAGCGCTGGAAGTGTTCAGTGTCACTGGACGCTGGCTTGAGAATGGGCGATGCTGGTGCATCGGGCTGGGGAGAGACCTGCGCACGTGTGATCGGTCCCGTCGCGGCGGCGGGATGTGAGCCCCGGCCTAGCTCCGTTGAAGGCATCTGTCGTGCCTCTCTGAGCGGATCACTTGCTTGAATGCGCCTTTTTTTTCCCTGCCGGCTCATTCCTGAGAGCATAGCACACCGGATTGTGTTTAGGCAAGCTCTTCCTCGATCCGGACTAAAGCCTGCGCCCGAGAAGGTTCACGGTTAATCGCTTTGTGGATATTCAATTTAGGTGGATTGGTTACTCTGATGGTGTCGAGCTTTTGGGACTGGTGTAACGACCTCCGTCGCTACCGCATCAAGCACATTCATCCGCGCGTCCTCGGTGTTCCTCGCCGCCGTGCTCGGCGGCGACAGGAGCGGCGCGAGTTCCGGAAGTCGCTTTGTGATAGCGACGTCGATTCCGTGCTTGGTCGGCGGCGGCATAAACGCCTTGCGGACCTGCGCGCGGGAGATGAGGCGCGCCTCGACGCCGGCATCTGGGGCAAGCCGGCGGATGCGCTCGATCAAACCGTATATCCCGAGGACAGCACACTTGTTCCGGCTTGGCGTCATCGGTCCCTGGGTTCGAGGAAAGCTACCGCCAGCGCCAAGGCCTCAAACACCGGCGTCCAATGATCCTGTGGCATCCAAGGCTTGCGGACAGGCGGCAGGTGGTGAGCGAGTTCAGGAAGCCGGTCGGCCAACACGACGGCGCGCTGGTGCTTCGTGACCGCTCCCCAGGGAGTGAACGTCCGCCGCACCTTGGCCGGCGAGATTCCGCGAACCTTGACACCCTCGTGGTTGGCCAATCTGCCCAAGCTTTCGAGGAGGCTTTGCACTCGAAGACATCGCCGCGATCCTTTCCGGCGGTGATCTTCGATGACCAGAACCGTCGGACCGAAGAATCGGATAAGTTCCCTGGTCTGCGCCAGGCAGACCGCGTTCTTCCGCCCATTGGCCGACTTCACACCCCAGTCGATCAAATTCTCCGGTGACTCCATGACCGCATAGCCGAAACCACGCGAGGCGGGATAGATCGCCAACACGCGAATTGTTTTGTTGCCAGTCCCCTTCATGGTCGTTGTGCCGGCGCGACGATCTTGCCCAGGATTTCCAATTTGCGCGCAGTTGATTTGGACTCCGGCGCCGAGAGTCGCGCGGTCAACACTTCAGCGCGGCGGACCACCTGCCGCTCGACCTCGCGGTACAGCCCCGAGAAAAGCTTGCTCGCCGGCGTTTGGAAAATGACTTCGTATGCAAAAGCGGTGGCGAGCCCCGGCTGCCTGGCAAACCGCTCGTGTCGGCAGATTTTGCTGCCGTCCCGATCGCCCAGGAGGAATGCGATCTCCGTCTGAGAGAGGCTTGAGCGTTTGCGGAATGTCCGCAGGTAATTTTGCAGGGCGGTCGAGTGGGGCATGGATGGCGGCGGGCGACAAATCTTGCCGCCTGCGCCTTCCAGCATAGCCCAGCGGGTGAACTTCCCAAGGATGCGAATCTTGCCGAATCAGGCAATATTCCCCGGGTCCGTCGTTTGACAACGAGCGTTGGGCGGGTAAGGTAAGCGCATGTTCAAACGACGACTCGGACCTGATCCCCACGCCAACGGCGCGTCCACCCCTGGCGCGCACGGTTGCCCGGATGTGTGGGAACTCACGAATGGCGATTTTGCCATTATCGGCCGGGACATCACCGCCGAAGCCGCCTGTCATTTGCCTCCGGGAGCGTCCTGCGGGCCGGAGGAACGTGTGATTGTCATCCCGCGGCGGACCTTGGTATCGGCGAAGTCGGGCATCCCGGAAAACGCGTAGCCGCCGGGCTGGCCGTGTCCCGGCCGGTTGATCGTCCCGCGGCACGATCAAGATTGACCTGATTCCGCTTGGCGTCCTCAGTGTCGCGGATCGGGCTCGGACCGGGGCTGGGGTTCAAGCACGCCGAGGAGAGCTTCAATCTTCCTCGCGGTCCGCTTGCCGCGTCCGGCATTCAGCAGTTTGTTGAGGAGAGCCCGCGCCCGCTGCAAGAGCCCTGCTTCAACCTCGGATCGCACGCCGCCGTAGAGATCGCCGATGGGGCTCCGAAAAAGAATCTCGTAAGCAAGGAGTGTCCGGGCGTTGGGTGTCTGTTTGCGACGCTCGTGGCGACAAACGACCGCCCCATGCTTCGCGCCCAACAGAAAGGCGACCTCCTGCTGGGACAGGCCGGAACGCTTTCTGTGGGTGCGAAGGTAGTTTGGAAGCCGTGTCGATGGCATGTTGGCAAGGAACACCGGCCGTGCGATATAATGGAGGGTATGGGAGCAGCCGACTGGCTCAGTCAGAATTGGTTCGCCGTGGTCCAGACCGGCGCCGTACTGGCCGCGCTCGCCTTCACCGGAGTCGGCTTCTTTTTCGACGCGCGGTCGCATCGCGTGGGCAACCTGATCCGTCTCACCGACCGCCACCGTGAACTCTGGGAGCGGGTGTACTCCGACCCCAAGCTCGCGCGTATCCTGGAGCCGAAGGCGGACCTCGACCGTGACCCCGTGACTGCGGCCGAAGAGCTTTTCATGATCTTCTTCATCCTGCACTTGGCCAACACCTTTTACACGGTCAGGAGCGGCTTCCTGAAACAGCCGGAGGGTCTCACGAGGGACGTTCAGCTTGTGCTCGCCTTGCCCATCCCGATGGCGGTCTGGCGCAAGGTGCGGAACCTAC
>JAGWYX010000756.1 GCA_018969165.1 Verrucomicrobiota bacterium | reverse complement strand
CTTGCCGACCCGGGATTCGGGTGCAGGCGACGGAGGCCCGGCGGCCGCCGGGTGCTGGAGGTTGCGGTTGTCGGTGAGCGAGGATTTGAGGTTGTTCATAGGCCGGCAGGGTAGTATGCTTCTGCCGTGCGGCTGAAACCCGAATCCATGCCGACAGGCGTCCGAACCCCGTCGCCGCGCAGCGGCTTAGTTCAACCACTGGGTGCAGGCAACGCCGGATTGCGCCCGCTGTTCATTTCCGAGTCGGCGATCCGGCGTGCCTGAGCCGGAGCGTTCGCCGTCAAAACGGCCTGGACAACGGCGGCGTCACTGGTAGGTTCGTGCGTATGAATCGCAGTTTCACTGAAATCGCAGAGGAAGCGATGACGCTGCCTCAGAGCGAGCAGTTGCGATTGGCCCGCACACTTTTGGAGAAGGCCGAGGCGTCTGGCGACGTTGGAGCTGAGGCCGCATGGGAGGAGGAGATCGAGCGCCGCATCCACAAGATTGACGCAGGGCTGGCCCAGGGACGCCCCTTCGCAGATGTGCTTCGAGAGATCGACCGGCGTCTTGGGAGATGACGCTGATCACCCTTGAGGAGGCGGCGCAGGAGTTCGCCGAATCCGTGGCCTACTACGAGTCGCGAGAGCCCGGGCTGGGATCGAGATTTCGGGACGAGGTTGCGGCAGTCGTGGATTGGATCCTGCGATTTCCCGAGGCGCCTCGGTTGCGGCGGAAGGGCTATCGACGAGTGAATCTCCGTACCTTCCCACACTATGTCGCTTACATCATACGAGGGGACACGCTTTGGGTTACGGCGATTGCGCATGGGCATCGGCGTCCGGAGTTCTGGATTGAGAGGGTATGACGGCGAACAAAATCACTGGAGCGAGCAGCCGCCCCGCCGGGCAGTTCGGACGCTTTTGCTTTTCCGGGCGCCTTGATTGCCGCCGGCAGCCGTGCCCGGCGGCTGTCGCTCAGTTCTGGCGTTGGTTGTGACATGAAGTTGCATTCGGTACTGCTTGGCTGGAGTAATCCTGACCAAGCCCTGCGTGTGTCCGCAGGTACTCCACGGAAGCATGCGTCTGACGGGCGGTGGCCGAGTGGCCGCGACTGTCAGGGGTATGAAGCCTTCCCGGTATTGCCAAGTTGCCGGATGAGAATACGATGTGTCCTGCCGACATCGCGTTCCAGGGACCGGCCGGCCAGGTCGCCAGCGACACCGGTGAGTTGCTCTGGGAGCCGACACGACCGTTTGGTACCTTCTGCGGCAATGATGACCTCGCTGGGGACCGGTGGCGGCTCCGCCATAGTTCATCGGCACCCCCGGCAAAGCCAGGAGTTCCCGCAGCCGGACGAACGCCTCGACAACATAAAGGCTGACCTGAATCGCCCGTGGGGCCTTGAGCACGGTGGCCGCCATAATGGCGCCGTGTTCGGTTTCGTGTGCATGGGAGTTCATTCGTGGTGGATCAGGCGGGCCGGGCGAGTTCCTTGCCCGCTGCGGGTCAACGGACGATCCCCCTGTCGTGCTTGAGTGGTCACTGCCCCACACGCAGGCTTGACTTGGGCGCAAATCGGCACAACGTCGTGCGTGGTTACCGCTGGTCAGGGAACCGGGTGCGCAGGAACCGCTCGGCTGATTGGCCCCAACCGGCGGCGCGTGCCCATGCCAGGTGTCGTCGTCAAGTTCGAGTCATTCCCTAACCCGACCGCGCGCGGCTCCAGCGAACCTGCGGACCGGTTTGCGCCTCACCTCGCCCAGTTATGGCTACGCTGATCTTCGACATCGAAACCTCGGCGCTCCCGGTCGAGACCTTCGACGACGCCCAGCGCGAATACCTGTTCCGTGAGGCTGAGAAATTGGCCGACGAAACCGCCCGTGAGACGCGGCGGGCTGAAATCCGCCGGCAGTTCAACCTCTGGCCGCTGACGGCCCAGGTGGTGTGCGTCGCGATGCTCAATGCCGAAACCTCCCGCGGCCAGGTCCTGTTCACCGCCGAGGATTACGAAACCGAGGACGACGCCGGCCCGGTCGAGTTCGTCCCGTTCGCCGACGAGGCCGAGATGCTCACCGCGTTCTGGGATGTGGCCAAACATTACGAATCGGTGGTCACCTTCAACGGACGCGGCTTCGACGTACCCTTCCTCTACCTCCGCTCGGCGGTGTTGAACGTCCCGATCTCGCGCAAGGACTGGCTCGGCTACCGGTTCCAGTGCGAGCCGCACTGCGATCTGCTCGAACAATTATCCTTCTACGGCGTCAGCGGACGCGAAGGCGCCGCGCGCCGCTTCAACCTCGACTTTTACTGCAAGGTCTTCGGGATCGAGTCCCCGAAAAGCCACGGCGTCACCGGTTTGGACGTGAACCGGATGCTGGCCGAGGGCCGTCAACGCGAGGTAGCCGAGTATTGTCTGCGCGACGTGCAGGCCACCGTGTTGCTTCACCGGGTTTGGAAGGAACGGCTGGCAGGAATCAAATGACGACCTCCCCTTGAACCAGGTAGCAGCGGACGTCAGTCCGCTCCATCAGATCGCCAACGAATTGGGGCCGACTCACGTCGGCTGCTACGGGACGCGAGCGGTTCTCGGTCCGATTTCAAGCGCAATCGCGAAAGGCGGCTCCATCGGTCGCGCCTCGCCCTCCAGCCTTTTCCTCGAAAACAGGACCCCACGGAATTTTGAAACAGGCTCTTACGGGTTTGACGGCGGCGCGCCGGGACAGCGCCGCCCTACCAGGTTCATGGTCCCAATGCGTGCGCCCTTGCCAAGGTGGACTTCCCGTGAACCGGGTAGCAGCGGACGTCAGTCCGCTCCTTCCGATCGCCAATGAAATGGAGCCGACTCACGTCGGCTGCTACGG
>JAGWYX010000755.1 GCA_018969165.1 Verrucomicrobiota bacterium | reverse complement strand
AGAATCCCAGGGTCCGGTTCATCAACATCAATGTTGCCGAATTCGACGCCTACAAGCATTCCGGTCTGCCGTTGGTCGCCGACGCGCGCGCGGCCCTGGCGGCGCTGGACCGGGCATTGCGCCATTACCGGGTTCCGGCCTCGTACCACCGGCGGGTGGCGAGATTCAACCGCGCGTGGGACGCCGAAGTCGAGCGGCTCTACCATCTGAACGCCAAACCGCGGTTGAGCCAGGGCGAAGTGATCGGCGCGGTGAACGAGTGTTCGCGGCCGCGCGATGTGGTGCTCTGCGCCGCTGGCAGCCTGCCGGGTGACTTGCATAAGCTCTGGCGAACGCGTGACCCGAAGGGTTACCACCTCGAATACGGTTACTCGTGCATGGGCTACGAGGTGGCCGGCGGCCTGGGAGTCAAACTGGCTGCGCCCGACCGCGAAGTGTATGTGATGGTCGGCGACGGCTCGTGGCTGATGATGTCGCAGGAGCTGGTCACCTCGATCCAGGAAGGATGCAAGCTGACGGTGGTGTTGTTGGACAACCACGGCTTCTCGAGCATCGGCGGTCTGTCGCAGTCGCTCGGCGCCGGGGGGTTCGGCACGCGCTACCGCTACCGCAGCACCCGCGGTCGGCTGGAAGGCGGGTTGTTACCAGTGGATTTCGCCGCCAACGCGCGCAGCCTCGGCGCCCACGTCCACACCGCGCGGGATTTGACCGAGCTGCGCGCCGCCCTGACCGAGGCACGGCGCCAGACCCAGACCACTGTGATCGTCGTCGAGACCGACGCCGAGGTGCGCGTGCCCGGTTACGAATCCTGGTGGGACGTGGCGGTGGCCGAGACCTCGGCCATGCCGTCGGTCCGTGCCGCGCGCAAGGCCTACGAAAAGGCGCGTGCCCGGGAGCGCTACTACCTGTGAGCGCGGCCCTCGAAACGCGCGTTCGCAACTTCATCGCCGGCGAGTGGCGCGACTCGCGGGCGTCGGAGTGGTTGGACGTGGTTGACCCGGCGAGTGCCGCGGTGCTCGCGCGTGTGCCGCTCGCTCCGGCCGCCGAAGTGGGCGAGGCGGTGGCCGCCGCCGTCCGTGCCTTTCCGGAGTGGCGGCGGACGCCGGTCACGGATCGCATCCAGCCGCTGTTCAAACTCAAAGACCTCCTTGAGCGCCACCGTGAGGAACTCGCGCGGACGATCACGATGGAATGCGGCAAGACTCTCGCCGAATCGCGCGGTGAAATCCAGCGCGCCATCGAGAACGTCGAGGTCGCCTGTGGCGCGCCGATCCTGTTGCAGGGCGATTTTTCCGAAGACATCAGCGCGGGGATCGACGAATTCGTGATCCGGCAACCGCTCGGGGTTTGCGCCGCGATTTGCCCGTTTAACTTTCCCGGCATGATCCCCTTCTGGTTCCTTCCCTATGCCGTTGCCTGCGGCAATACTTATGTGGTCAAGCCGTCGGAAAAGGTCCCCCTGACGATGCAGCGCGTGTTCGAGTTGCTCGCGCAAATCGGTCTGCCTCCCGGCGTCGTCAATCTCGTCAACGGCACCCGTGACACCGTCGAGGCCCTCCTCGAGCACCCGGACATCCGCGCGATCAGTTTTGTCGGCTCGACGCCAGTCGCCCGGCACGTCTATGCCCGAGCCGCGGCGACCGGCAAACGAGCCCAGTGCCAGGGCGGCGCCAAGAACCCGATCGTCGTGTTGCCAGACGCCGACCTGGGCGCCGCCACACGTATCGCCGCCGACAGCGCGTTTGGCTGCGCCGGCCAGCGGTGCCTGGCGGCGTCGCTGGCGATCACCATCGGCGAGGCGCACGAGCCGTTCCGCGACGCGATCGCCGAGGCGGCCGCCAGCCGGGTCGTCGGGTGCGGCCTGGACGAGAAGGTCCAGATGGGCCCGGTGATCTCGGCGGCGAGCAAGGCTCGGATCGAGGGCCTGATCGACCGGGGCTTGCAGGGCGGCGCCCGGGCGGCGGTGGACGGGCGTCCTACGGTGGTCCGCGGTTTCGAACGTGGCCATTTCCTTGGGCCGACGGTCCTGGACCACCTCGATCCGCGGAGCGAACTGGCGGGCACGGAGGTTTTTGGACCGGTCCTGGGCCTGGTCCAGGTCCGGACGATTGAGGAGGCGATCGCGCTGGTCAACCGCGGCGCCTACGGCAACATGGCCTGCGTGTTCACCGCCAGCGGGGCGGACGCGCGCCGGTTCCGCGCCGAGGTCGAGGTGGGCAACGTCGGCATCAACCTGGGGATCGCCGCGCCGATGGCCTTCTTTCCGTTCAGCGGGGCGAAGGCCAGTTTCTTTGGCGACCTGCACGGCCAGGGCCGGCACGCGATCGAGTTCTTCACCCAGACCAAGGTCGTGGTCGAACGTTGGCCGAGGGAATGGTCCAGGAAGTTCTAGCGAGGCGCGCCTCGCTTACCGAGTCCTTGAAGAGGAGAAGTCCGGCAGCGAACGGGACGCCAGAACCGGCAACTCTGATTTTTGAGCGCGGGTCGGCGACCCGCAGCCGCGCTGGTGGCGACGGGGCTTGGAAATAGCTTGCGTCCCCAAGGCGGAACGAGCGTGCTGCGGCTCACAGAGCCGCGCTCCGGACCAAAATGGAGCGCGGGTCTGCGACCCGCAGCGACGGCGATGCGGACGGGGCCTGGAACCGTCTTCGATCCCAACGCGGGGTGAGCGCGCGGCGTTGATGCCGCTTCCACCTCGGCCTGGTCGAGCGCGAGGGCTGCACTCTGGCTAAGGATCGGGCGGGAAGCCAGCCAAAGCCCGCGCCCCAAAAATCTGATGGCCAACTGCGCTCACCTCGTCAAAGAATTGATCCTATGAGAATCTCGAACCTCTCCTTCGCGTC
>JAGWYX010000754.1 GCA_018969165.1 Verrucomicrobiota bacterium | reverse complement strand
GCGCGGGGATTTTCAGATTGAAGGCGTGCCGGAAGAACTTTGCGAGCGGTTCTCGAAACGCCATGAACAAATCAACGATGCCCTGGACGACCTGTTGGCGAACAAGCCGGAACTGAATGGGGCCAACCTAAAAGACCTGCGCGAGCGTCTGGCCACGGCCGAGCGTTCGCGGAAAGTGCGCGACCTCGCGCCGTCCGAGTTGCGGCGGCTTTGGGATGCGCAGCTCACCAACGACGACCGAAGGGCGTTGGCGAATCTGACCAAGACCAGTGTCAGCGAGTCGCCGCGCGAGACATTGAAGGTGGTTCAGGAAGCAATCGAATGGGCTGAGGAGCACCTGTTCGACCGGCGGTCGGTCGTGAGCGAGGCGGAAATCTGGGAGTGCGCTCTCGAACATGCGCGCGGCCAGTCGATCGACCTGGACACACTTAAACGTCAAACCGCGGCGCGCGGCTATCTGCGTGATCCAAAAATTCCGTGGCAGATCACCACAGCGCCGGTATTGCAGCGCGAATGGGAGATCGTCGCCACCGCGGCAAACGGAGTGGGAGAGTTCCAGCCGTTCGTGAGCCGGGAGCTCACGCTGAATCCCGAGTTGGATGGTGAGCAAGCTGCGGCGCTCAAACGGTTGGCTCGATCCCGGGATTTTATCTCGTTGTTTCGCGGCGGCGCCGGGACTGGCAAAAGCTTCGTGCTCCGGGAACTCGCAGTGGTCCTAGCGTCGAGTGACTGGCCGCTCGCCGTGATCGCACCGCAACGGCAGCAAGTCCTGGAGTTGGAAGCCGCCGGATTCCCCGTCCCGACCACGGTCGCCGGTTTTCTCGCAGGCTGCTCGGCGCCAAAGGGCACCGTGGTGATCGTCGATGAGGCGGGGCAGATCGGCGCACGGCAGATGTTAGACTTGATTCGCCGCGTCGCGTCGGTTGGTGGGCGGTTGGTGCTGTCGGGGGATACGCGGCAGCACGGGCCGGTTGAGGCTTCGGATGCGCTGCTAGCAATCGAGCGATACTCCGGCCTGAAGCCTGTTGAACTGGAACAAATACGGCGTCAGAATCCCGACTTGGCGAAGAACCAGGCCGAGCGAGCCGCGATTGCGGCATACCGGCGCGCGGTCGAGAGCGCTGCCGCCGGGCGGTTGCAGGAGTCTTTTGACCGCCTGGATCGGATGGGTGCACTCGTGACCTGCCGGTTCGACGAACAACAGCAGAACCTCGCCGCCGAGTACCTTCGACTGATGGAGAAAGGGCATTCCATCGTCGTGGTTTCGCAGACTTGGTCGGAAGTGCATCGCGTGAACGAGCAAGTGCGGGCAGCCCTCAAAACGATGGGGCGGCTCGGCAACGAGGAATGGAGTGTCCAAGCCCTGGAAAGAATCGACCTGACTTCGGCGCAGAAGCGCGATGTGCGTTTCCATGAAACCGGCAACGTCATTGTGTTCAATCAGAAGGTCCGCAATGTCGTTCCGGGTGAAACCGGCCGTTTCGTTTCGGTGCTCAGCGATGGTGTGTTGGTTGAGGTCGGAAAACGCGTCGTCAAGGTTCCAAAGCGGCACCTCGACCGGATCGCGGTTTGCCGGTTGACGGAGCTGCCCATTTCGTCCGGCGACCGACTGCAACTCAAGGCCAATCGGAGGCAACGCGATGGTCGGTCCGTCGTCAATGGGGAACTGGTGACCGTGCGCTCGGTCCGGCCCGATGGCGCGATTGAACTCGAAGACGGACGGGTGCTGGATGCGGGTTACCGGGAATTCGTCCCCGGCTACGCGGTGACTTCCTACGGTTCGCAAGGCAAGACGGTCGATTACGTGCTGTTCTCCGATTCGGCGGTGAAGGTGGCGACCAACGACCAACAGTGGTATGTGACGATTTCACGCGGGCGAAAGGGAATTCGCATTTACACGCCGGACAAGGAGCAATTGCGCGAGAACGTGATTCGCTCCGGACAACGGAAGCTGGCATTGGACGTCGCCGGCCCGCAGATCTCGCCAAGTCGGCACCGCAAAGCGCCACGCCAGGTACTCACGCGGTGGTATCAGCGCTTTGGTCGGCGCGCCGCGCAGTTGATGACCGCCGTCCGGCAGGTGCGCCGATTCAATCGCAACCGCCAGGAGAAGCATGAACGCCAAATTAAACACCAAACAACCCGAGTGCTGGTCGATTGATCCGCAAGCCCGCGGGCTGCGGGTGGTCTTATCGCTCACGCATTCGTTGTTGCTGCCATTCGAGCACTTCATTTATTCGGAACTCGAATCCGGTGATGACGAAGAGGTGTTCAAGCTCACGTTCGCGACGCATGAGGTGATTTTGAAAGGAGGCCACCTTCACCGGTTGGAGGCCGCAGTTCAGCGGCTCGAATTGGGGACGGTGGCGGCGTTGCCGGACCGGTTTGAACGGATCGCCGCGGACACGCAGCCGTTCATTCGCGAAATCGCCATTTTGAAACGCACCGGCAACGATGAGGATGCGAGGGCGTGAATAAGGGTGGTATGTCCAAAAAAAACGGTCAGTTCTCAAAGCACCAAATGGCCAGCGGCGCCGGTCGCCAGGACCATGCGGAAGTCTACCTTGAGAAAAAAGGGTTCAAGCGGGCTGAAGCGGCATTTTATTTGGGCATCACGGTGGTGACCATTGACCGGTTGACGAAGCGGGGTCTGCTTCACCCGTCGCGGGCGTTGCGACATCCGATTTACCCCAAGGATGATCTCGACCGGTTTTTGAAAGACACCACGGGTGTGGTTTGATTTTGTACTGCTCGGATTCACGACGGCGGCAACTTCACTTTCGGTTGTGTCGAGCAAATTCAACACCTTCACCTTGATCCAAACCATCACCATCGGCAGAGACTTG
>JAGWYX010000753.1 GCA_018969165.1 Verrucomicrobiota bacterium | reverse complement strand
ATGTCGCTTTCACTGCCGGCGTTTTCGGCCTCAAGGACTCTATAAGCCAGGCGTGCGGAGCGGAGGGACGATGAAGGAGCCACATGAGAAAGTGTTGAAAGAAGGAGCATGAGGTCGGAGGCGCGCCTCGTTAGTCCGTCGGCGGCGCCTCGAGCATATTGCTCAGGAATACCGCCCCCTGCGTCACCGCCAACTCGCCCCGCCGCAGCCCGCTGAGCACCTGCCACCGACCCTCTCGCTGCAGGCCCACCTGGATGAGCCGCTGCGCAAAGTGGCGCCGATCCGTCGTCACCCAGGCCGCCATGCTCCCGTCCCCGTTGCGCACCACCCCTGCCATCGGGAGGGCCACCGACTGGACCGGTTCCTTGACCCGGATCACGAAGCTGGCCAGCATCCCCGGCCGCAATTCATCTCGCGGATCGGCAATCTCACACCGCACCATCAGCCGGTGCGTGTTCGGATCGACCGCCGTCCCCAGCCGGGATATCTGGCCATTGAACACCCGGCCGGGGTAAGCCAGCACTTGGGCCTGGACCGATTGGCCCACCGCCAACGCCGGGCTGTCGCTCTCGCTGACCTGGGCGACCATCCATTTGGTGGACAGGTTGGCCACCGCATAAGGGGCCGGGCTGTTGCCGGGCTGGACCAGCAAACCCGGCTGCGCATTGCGCGCGGTAATCCGGCCGTTGACCGGGCTGGGCACCACCAGGACTGGATCGATCTTGCGGCTGGCGATGATCCGGTCGATCTCCGCCGCGGTCTTGCCGAATAGCCGAACGGCGTCCCGTGCCGCCTCGAGCGCCCCTTCGGCGGTTTGGTGATCGGAGTTAGCCTGCTCCAGTTCCCGTTGCGAGAGGCCGTCGGCGCCGGCCAGCGCCTGGACGCGCGCCAGTTCCTTGCCAGTCAGGGCGAAGTTGGCGGCCGCGGCGACCAGGCTCGACTCGGCCGCAAGCAGGTCGGGGCTGGCAATCGTGTAAAGGGGCTGGCCTTTGTCCACCGCGTCGCCCAGGTTGACCAGCGCGTGGAGGATCTTGCCGGGATACGGGGAAAAGACCTGCACGGCCAGGTCCTGATCGTAATCGATGCTGCCGACGGCGGTCTCCTCGACCGGGAACAGGTCGGTGCCGACGGGCTCGAGCTGGATGGCGTTCAACTGGCTGGGCTCCAGTTCGACCGACGCTTGGGCGGGCGGCGAATTGGAGGGCAGGGGAGCCGGCGGGGGCGACTGGGCGCGGGCCAGCCCGCCGGACCGTGACTGCAACAGCAGTACGACCAGCACGACCGCCACCAGCGTAAGGCTGAATGCCGTGGCTTTTCTTAAGAGCCGGAATCGCTTCTTCATCTTGCGTGAAAGCGCCTGTGTTTCGGCACAACTCGGGCACGGGCCAATTCGAGTGCGCCAGCCATGAGGCCGGTTCTGAATCGAGCGGGTCTGGCGCCAAGCCAAACGTGCGGTTCACCGAAATCCCAGGTGCCAACTTGGAGGATAGCGCCGGACCCTTGGCAGTCTATTAGGCGAGATACGAATCTGGTGTCAGGCGCCGCCTAATCCGGCTGTAGGATAATGCCTGACAGCGCGGACGCCGCCGAAGCCGCCGGCGGCCGGGGTCGGATTCATGTGCGGCGCGAACCCGGGCGCCGTTCAACCCTGATTGGCGCCCTCGCACCAGCGCACGGCTTCCCGGATCAGTTCGGTCGCGCTGGACAGACCGAGCTTCTCCTTGATGCGCGCGCTGTAAGCCTGAACGGTCTTGATGCTGACCCCGAGCGTTTCGGCGATCTGCCGGGTGCCGCGTCCTTTGCCAAGCAATTCGAACACCTCCAGTTCACGGTCGCTGAGTAACTCGGCCGGGGAACCGGTGGCCAATGTCTTGCCGGCGACGAACTGGGCCGCCATGCTGGTCGCCAGGCTTTCCCCGACATAGAGCCTGCCCTCGAGGACCTGGCGGATGGCGGCGATGACCTTGGTGGCGGTTTCCCGCTTCATGATGTAACCCCGCGCCCCGGCCCGCAGCGCGCGTTCGGCGTAATGCGATTCCTCGTGCATGGACAAGACCAACACGGCCACTTGCGGGCAACACTGCCGGAGATCCTTGATCAACTCGATGCCCGAGGAATCCTTCAGGGAGATATCGACAATGGCCACGTTCGGCCGTGAGGCGACAATCGCCTGCCGGGCCTGCGGCCCGCTCTCGGCCTCGCCGCACACCACCAGGTCCGGCTGCTGCTGGATCAGGTTGGTCAACCACTCGCGGACCAGCGGATGATCGTCCACCAAAAAGACGGTTCGTTTGTGGCTGGGGGAGTCAGGATTCATCGTGGGCATGCGCCGGGGCGGCCGGGGCCGGACTTTTTGGAAACGCGCAGGTCACCATCGTTCCCCCGGTCGGCGCCGGCTCGATGTTGAAGGTCCCGCCGATGAGCGCCGCGCGATAAGCCATGATGCGCACCCCCAGCCCGTCGCCGGCCGGGCTGCTTTCCAGCATCCCCACGCCATCGTCCTCGACGGTGAGCTTCACCTGGCCGGCCTGCTCGACCAGGTTAATGCCGATCCGCCTGGCTTTGGCGTGACGCACCGCGTTCCGCACCGCTTCCTGGGCGATCCGGTAGAGATGCGTCGCCACCGCGTTGTCCTGAATCAGCACCGGCGAATCACATTCGAACACGCATCGAACCTTGGCGCCCTGGCTGATCGTTCCCGCCAGATCCCCGAAAGCCCGCATCAGACCTTCGGCCTCCATTTCCACCGGGTAAAGCCCCCGCGCCAGCGTGCGCGCCAGTTCGATGCCTTCCTCGACCAGGCCGACCAGGCGGCCGGCGTCGGCCGCTTCGGCAACCGCCTTGCC
>JAGWYX010000752.1 GCA_018969165.1 Verrucomicrobiota bacterium | reverse complement strand
CCTGGCCCGGTTGCGCCCGGCCGACGCCCTCATCCAGTATAACCTGGCTTGCAGCTACTCCTTGACCTGCCAATTCGAGGCCGCCGTGCGCGCCCTGGAGCGGGCCCTGACCCTCGGCTACCGCGATTTCGAATGGCTGGCGCGCGACCCTGACCTGGACCGGCTCCGCCGGCACCCGCTCTACCAGAAAGTCCGGGCCAAAGTCCGCTCGCTCCAAGTCAGGGTCGAGTAGTCGCCAAACCGCATCTGCTCGGGACCACCCGAACCTGCTGCATGAATGTCACTGTCGCCGGCCGCACCCGCGCTTACCGCACGGTGACTTTCGACGACCGCCGCAACGCGGTGTGTCTGGTCGAACAACGATTGCTCCCGCATCGGTTCGAAGTCGTCCGCACCCGGCGCTATCGTGACACCGCCCAGGCCATCCGCGACATGGTGGTCCGGGGCGCCCCGGCCATCGCCGCCACGGCGGCCTACGGCCTGGCGCAAGGAGCGCGCGAATTTCGCGGGCGCGACCTGGCGCGGTTCACCCGGCAGGTCGAGCGGGTGTACCGGACGCTCGCAGCCGCGCGGCCGACGGCGGTGGACCCGGTCAACGCGATGAATCGAGTCCGTTGCGCCATGCGAGCGGGGGCCACGGTGCCGGAGCAGCAGGCCCTGGCGTTGGCCGCCGCCCAGGCCTTCGCCGATGGCAGTGCCCGGGAATGTCAGGCCCTCGGCCAGCACGGGGCCAAGCTGCTGCGGACGGGAATGCGCATCCTGACCCACTGCAACGCCGGTTGGCTGGCCTGCGTGGATTTCGGAACCGCCACCGCTCCGCTCTACGTCGCCCAGGCCCAGGGAAAAGACTTCCACGTGTTTTGCGATGAGACACGCCCCCGTTGCCAGGGCGCGACTTTGACGGCATGGGAACTTGCCCAACAGGGAATCTCACACGCGGTGATTGCCGATAATGCCGCCGGCCATCTGATGCAGCGCGGGGAAATCGACCTGGTGATCGTCGGGAGCGATCGGACGCTGGCGCGCACTGGCGAGGTGGCGAACAAGATTGGGACCTACACCAAAGCGGTCCTGGCCAAGCGACATGGCATTCCGTTTTACGTCGCGATCCCGCTCTCGACGTTGGATTGGCAACTGCGGCGCGGGTGCGATATTCCAATCGAGGAGCGGTCGGAGGCCGAGGTCCTGGGTGCCTGGGGGGTGACGCGGTCCGGCCGGCGGGAGTATGTGCGGGTTGCCAATCCCAGCAGTCATGCCCGCAACCCGGGCTTCGACCTCACGCCGCCCGAGTTGATTACCGGCATGATCACGCCGGTTGGGATATTCCGGCCTGGGGACCTCTGGGAGTGCCGCCAGGCATTGCGTCCGAGGGTAGGTGCGGATTGCAGCCTCGGCCAGAAACTAGGTCTTGCGCGGGGCGGGGGCTTCAATAAGCTAGGCGGTGGAAGCGGCGGGGTAGCCAAGTGGTAAGGCACGGCTCTGCAAAAGCTGCATTCGTCGGTTCGATTCCGACCCTCGCCTCCAACTCCAAGCTGCTTGTTTGCAGCGGGTTGCAGATTCCAGAGGAGGCCAGTGCCAGTGAAAGTGCCAGTGAAATCATTACCGGGCTAGAACTCATCAACTACTCCGGTAAAACTCGGCAATCACTCGCGACGACGGGATTCGCAGTCCGTTTGGTGTGGCTGACACACCCAAAGCCGCGTTCAACCTCATAGCTTCGGACCAAAAGTCTGAAACTATGAAACGTCGTTACATCCTCTACCGCCGCAAGCGGGGCGGTATGTTCTACATCGAGGACACCGAAACCCGAAAGCAGGAAAGCACCGGCACAAGGAATCGCACCGAGGCTACGTCGCTGCTCAACGCTCGAAATGAATCCGTCCGGCAACCTCACCTGAATCTTCAAATTGCCAAGGCATATCTGGCAGGAACAGATTCAGGGGTTGCGACCCGGACTTGGCAGGACGCCCTCAATGCCATCATTGACACCAAGAGCGGTTCAACGAAATACCGCTGGCAAACTGCTGCCAAAGACAAAGCTTTGGACCTCATTCGCAATCTGGTCATCTTGGAGACGCAAGGCGATCAACTGCTTGCCTGCCTGAAGGCGGGCACGGTCAGCACCAATGTCCATCTGCGGAAACTTCACAACTTCTGCCTATCAATGAACTGGCTGCCTTGGCCCCTGATTCCGAAGCGGCTCTGGCCGGAAATCAAATTTCAACCCAAGCGCGCCATCACGATTGAGGAGCATCAGCTCATCATTGAACGGGAGAAGAACCCGGAGCGGCGCAGCTTCTACGAAATGTGCTGGCATCTTGGAGGCTCTCAAACCGACATCGCCAATCTCAAGGCGGAAGACATTGACTGGCCCAACCAAACCATCGCCTACAACCGCCAGAAAACCGGCAGCCTGGCGATGGTGCATTTTGGCGATGAAATCGCGGCCGTGTTGCGCCGGTTGCCGGCGGAGGGTCCGCTGTTCCCTTATATGCAATCGGTTCGCTGCGGCGACCGCGCCACAGAATTCCATCAACGGTGCGAGGGGCTTGGCATCAAAGGCGTGTCGTTGCACTCCTACCGTTACGCCTGGGCGGAACGCGCGAAGACATGCGGCTACCCGGAGCGGTTTGCGCAAGAAGCCCTCGGACACAACAGCAAGGCCATTCACCGCGCCTATGCCCGCAGAGCGCAAGTCAGATTGCCTTCGTTGGAAAGCTACGAAAAACAAAACGTGGAAGGCCGCATCATTCCTTTGAACCCGCCAGCGCCGAAGACCGAGACAAATGGTCACTCGATTTCGGTGGCGTAAACTTCCAAGGTTGTCCCGCCCGCGAGCCTTTTGC
>JAGWYX010000751.1 GCA_018969165.1 Verrucomicrobiota bacterium | reverse complement strand
CTCCATCAAGGCGCCGATGTATTTGAAACCGACCGGCGTCTCATGGACCTTTACGCCGAGCAACTCGGCGACGGCGTCCACCTGGTGGCTGGTCGGCACCGTGCGCACCACGGCGCCGATCCAACCGCGGTTCTTCTTCAAATGATAAAGCGTCAGCGCCAGAACCTGGTTGGGCGTCAGCCAGCTTCCGTCGTGGTCCACCACGCCAAATCGATCCGCGTCACCGTCGAGACCCAGGCCCAGTTGCGCGCCGCCGCGGCGGACGAACCGGCTGACCTCGCTCATCCCCTCGGCGTTGGGCTCGGGATGATGTCCGCCGAACAAGGGATTGAGTTGATCGTGAAAAACCGTGACGCGCGCCCCGGCATCGGCCAGCAAGCGGTCCAGGTAACCGCGCCCGGTGCCATACATGAGTTCGACGGCGACCTTGAGCCGGGCGCGTTTGATCGCGGCGAAATCCACCAGGCGACGTAGTTGCTGGAAATAGGCGGGCTGGGGATCGATGGTCTGGCACGCGAACGTGCCCACCACTGCGGCTTTAAAGCCCCAGGGCGCCGCCTGGAGGGTCCGGATATTCGCCTCGATGAGCCGCGTCACTTCGGGCGTGGCGGGCGCGCCATTACACGTCGAGAATTTGAGTCCTTGGTATTCGGCCGGATTATGGCTGGCGGTGAAGTTCAGGCCGCCCAGGGCGCGTCGGGCGCGGATTGTGTGCGCGATCACCGGCGTGGGCACGTCGCGTTCGCAGAGCCAGGGCCGAAATCCGTCGGCCGCCAGCACCTCCGCCGCCGCCAACGCAAATTCGCGCCCCAGAAACCGGGTGTCATGGCCGACGACGAGCGCTGCGGGGCGGCGGCCAATTCTCGAACCCGAGCGGGGCGCCTCGGCGGCCAGGTACCGTGCGATCGCCTCGGTGACCAGCCGGGCGCGGTCGAAGGTAAAATCGCGCGCGATGATTCCGCGCCACCCGGATGTGCCGAATTTGATGGGCGAAGTTTCCACACTAAAACTCTTAGCGCGGGCTGCAGGGGTGGTCATCGATTTCGATCGCAGGGGCCGTGGGGATCTAGGCAAGACTCGGTCACGGCCTGGCCGCGCACAGAATTCTAGCGAGGCGCGCCTCAAGCCTCATGCCCGTTCCTTGGACTTTTTCCGGTGGTCGGCTTTCATTGTCCATCCGCTCCGCGCACCTTGCTGATAGAGTCCTTGCGGCGGAAAACGCAGGCGACGAGAGCGACGCCAAAACTGGACCTGATGACAGCAAGTTTCAAGATGCAAGGACTCTAGCGTTTCCAGTCGAAGGCCTGCTTCTTGAGCGCGTAAAGGTAACCCGCGATCAAGACCGCCAGGAAGGAAGCCATCGACCCGAAAATGAGATCTCGCGTCGCCGGGGTCCGGACCATCGTCTTGTACACCACGGCCCAGGGATAGAGGAAGACGACCTCGATATCGAAAAGGATGAAGAGCATCGCCACCAGGTAGAACTTCACCGACAACCGCGGGGTGCCTTCGCCGACCGGCAGCATGCCGCACTCGTAGGCCGTGTCTTTGATCCGGCTGCGTTTGCCGCGCTTGCCCACGGCCACCGAAACGAACAACGTGCCAAAGGCGAAGAGGACGGCCACCGCTCCCAGCAGAAGCACCGGCAGGTATTGCGGCAACTGTGGCGATTCCATGCGCCAAACTTAAGAACCGACCCCTGGCTTGGCAAGGGGAATGATCGCTCGCCAGCGGGGCCGATCTGCGACACGATCGGCCTTGATGCGAACTTCCAAGCGAAGGACGGCCCCGATGATCTTTGTCACCGGCACCGACACGAGCGCCGGCAAAACGTTGCTCGCGGCGCTGCTGACGCTGCAACTCCGGCGCTCGGGGATCCACGCCCTGGCGATGAAGCCGCTTTGCTCGGGCGGTCGCCAGGACGTGCGGCTCCTGAGAGAGATTATCGAAGGCGAACTGTGTGAAGACGAAATCAATCCGTTCTATTTTGACGAACCGGTCGCGCCCCTGGTCGCACAAAGACTGCACGGTCAGGCGTTGACTTTGTCCCAAGTCCTCCTGCGCATCCGCGTGCTTCAGCCGCGTTGCGAATGCCTGATCGTCGAAGGGGCCGGCGGATTGCGGTCTCCGTTGGGCCAGGATTTTGACAACCGGGACGTGGCGGCCGCATTAGGGTGCCCGGTGGCGGTTGCCGCCCGGAACAGGCTCGGGGTGATCAACCAGGGCATTTTGACGGCAGCTTCGTTGCAAGACTTTGGCGTCAAACTGGTTAAATTTGTGTTGATGGGGGAGCGGCGGGGTGACATTTCGACGCGAACCAACCTCACGATCTTGCAGGAGAAACTGCCAGGGGTCCCGGTAGCATCGCTTCCCTATTTGGGGGATGGCCTGGACTCAGCCTGCGGAGTGAGAAGAATCTGGAAAAAAGTTCAAAAAACACTTGCGCGCTGGATGTCGTCTGGTAGTTTCAACGCCGTGCTGCAACGGAAGCGTTGAAAAGAAATCCGTTGACAACCGGCGCAGGGGTCGTAAGTTGACTGCGTTATAGATTTGAAGACTGAGTTGCCGATGGGGCGATTCGCGGATCGGCGCTCAGGTTTTTTGTCCCCGTAAGGGGCAGGATTTATCGGTGGCAACACCGGGTGCTCTTTGAAAATTGAATTGTGCGATGAGTGAGAGCCCTCAAAGAAGTCCGAGCAATCGGATGCACTTTGAGATTTAATCGAAAGTTAAGTCAAGGCTTGACCGCCTTGACGATCAGACGAACGTTTTATACGGAGAGTTTGATTCTGGCTCAGAACGAACGCTGGCGGCGTGGATAAGACATGCAAGTCGAACGCTGATTT
>JAGWYX010000750.1 GCA_018969165.1 Verrucomicrobiota bacterium | reverse complement strand
CTTACCGCAAACGCATCCGCGACCAGTTCATCATCGAACAGATGCGCCTGAAGAACGTGGCCTCGGAAATTCTCATTTCGCCCTACAAGATTGAAACCTATTACGAAACCAACCAGAGCGAGTTCAAACTCCCGGCGCAAGTCAAGCTGCGGATGATCGAGTTGGACAAGAACCGGCACGGCGGCGAAGCCACCGTCGAGTTGGGCCGGGAAATCCTCACCAAACTCAAGGAGGGCGTGCCGTTTGACGAAATGGCGCGGATCTATTCCGACGGCCCCCAGAAGGATCAAGGCGGCGACCGCGATTGGCTCGACCGCCAGTACCTGCGCAAGGAACTGGCCGAGGTCGCCTTCCAGCTTAAGGCCGGCCAGCTCAGTGACGTGATCAATACCCCCGATACCGTCTATCTCCTCCAAATCGAACAAACCCGCCCCGCCCACGTCCGCCCCTTGTCCGAAGTCCGCGCCGATATCGAACGCACGCTCACCGCCGCGGAAAAGAACCGCCTCACGGAAAAATGGATCAACCGGTTGAAGGAAAAATCCTATATCGCTTATTTCTGAGCGCGGATTTGGACTCTCGACCGAGCCCGATACGATGCGCACCTGTGAACCTCTGAGTCGGCGCCGTCCATGACCGGTTGGATCGGTATCGCACTGGGCGACGTCACGGGCATCGGCCCGGAGGTGACCCTCAAAGCGCTGGCCGCCGAAGCCGGCGCCGACGAAGCCCGTTACCTGCTGCTCGGCGACGAAGCGCGGCTCCTCGAGCTGAACGCCCAACTGGGTCTGGGCCTGCCCTTGCACCCGTCCAGCCAGACGGTCGCCGGCCGATTCTTCATCCACAATCCCTGCTCCGAGCCGATTCCACCGGACCTGACTCCCGGATCACCGGCGGCGGCCCTGGCCGCCCTGGCTTGTCTGACCGATGGCGCGCATCGTTGCCTGCGGCTCGAGCTGGATGCCCTGGTGACCGCCCCGCTCAACAAGCAGGCCGTCATCCGCGCCGGCCAACCGTTTGTCGGCCAGACCGAGTTTCTCTCGCACCTGGCCGGTACCGAACAGACCGCGATGATGTTGCTGGGGCAGGACGAACGCGGCCGCTGGTTGCGCGTGGCGCTGGTGTCCACCCATCTCCCGCTGCGCATGGTGGCCAGCCAGTTATCCTCCGCCCGCATCGGCACCGTGATCGAGCGCGCCGCCGCCGCCTGCCGCGACCTCGGCTTGAGCCAGGCCCGCATCGCGGTCTGTGGCCTCAATCCCCACGCCGGCGAAGGCGGCGAATTCGGCACCGAGGAGCGCGACGTGATCGTCCCGGCGGTGCAGGCCGCGCGGGCACGAAACCTCGACGTCGTCGGCCCCCTGGCCGCCGACAGCGTGTTCCACTTCGCCTTGCGCGGCGACTACGACGTCGTCGTGGCCATGTACCACGACCAGGGATTGGGGCCGTTGAAACTGGTCGCCTTCGACTCGGGGGTGAACTGGACGTTGGGCCTGCCGTTCGTGCGCACCTCGCCCGATCATGGCACCGCTTACGATCTCGCCGGAAAAAATCGGGCCAATCCCTCCAGCATGCGCGCCGCCATCCGCCTGGCCAAACAACTCGTGCGCGCCCGCGCCTGAGCCCCCGAGACCCTGGCGAGGCGCGCCTCAGATCTCATCCTGACTCGGTCAAACTATTCCCGGCTTTCATTGGCTGGCCTCCGCGACTTTGTGCGTGCCTCGCTCGGATCGGCCGGCAAGAGGCTCATGCGGCGCGAGGGCCTTCAGGCCGTTCTCCGCAGGTCAGCGACGAGGTCGCCGGCCTCCACCTTCAGCCGCCGCAAGTCATGCGCCCCGTCGGCCCGGGCAAACTCATAGAACAAGTGATGTTCGTCCCCGAGGCGGACCGTGTCGAGGTAGCGTACCGAGCCGGTGGCGTGCGGGCTGGTCAGGCATGGCCCCACCGGGGTCAAGGTCCGCCATGTCCGCAGGTCGCCCGATTCGGCCATGCCGGTGCGCTCCTCGTAATTCTCGCGTTCGCTGGCGCTGCCATCGTAGAACGCGCAAAACACCCGGCCGCCAGGCACCATGCAATTCAGCCGCCGACAGTAAGCGTCCCAACCGCCGTCCGACGGCGCGAACACGACCCCTTGCCATTCCCAGTGATCGAGGTCGCGCGACATGGCCAGGCCCGTGGCCGACACGCATTCGCCGGTATTGAAAATATCCAGGGTGCTGTGTGACTCCAGCCGGGTTTTCGGGGTGCGCACCGCCACGCTCAGGAACAGGTGGAAGACCCCGTGCCACTCGAAAATCCACGGGTCCTTCACGCCTTCCAGACCGAGTGGCCCGGCGGAAAACACGCGCCGCACCTTCGCCGGATCGAGGCCCGGCACCGTCGGCGCCTGCAGCACGGAAACGCACCAGCGCCCGTCCGCCGGATCCACGAAACTCACAAAGTACCGCCACTGGCCGTCGGGCCCCTTGCGCAGGGCGCACCGTTCAATCGACGCGCTGGCAAACCGGTCTTTGGTTACCGACCAGACATCCTCGAAACGCTCGAAGTCGATCGAACGGGCAATGCGCGCCTCCCCGCCGCGGTCCGGTGCGACGCCACGGGGGCGGCGAATCCGGTAAGTCAAATACAGTGCGCCTTCCTCCGGGGCATGGAAGACCTCCGGCGCGCCGGCCCAATACCCGTTGCCCGGCGCGACGGGTTCGCGGATGATCTTGCCGGTGGCGAAGCGGTCAGGAGTAACAGGTTTCATTATCAATCTCGCTAGCGTCCTTGAATCTTGAAACTTGCTGTCATCAAGTCGAGTTTTGACGTTTCTTTCGCTGCCCGCCCTTCCCGCCGCAAGGACTCT
>JAGWYX010000749.1 GCA_018969165.1 Verrucomicrobiota bacterium | reverse complement strand
GCCCTGGGGCGTCGTTGCGCGGGCAGTCGAGTATCGCCGAGGATACACTCCTACCCGCACGCCTAGCCCCAGGGCAAATTGGCCGCTGGCAAACTGTATTCTCTCCCAGGGTCTGGTCAGTAAGACAGGCGCGAAACGGGGATGAGATTTCCGCTGGCTCTCAATTGGGCAGTACCTTGACGCGGATATTTTTGAAACAGACCTTGCTGATCTGGCCGGGCATCGGCGGATGACCCTGCAAGGCGAAGGTGCCTTCGGGCAACCAGGTGAAGCCGGTGGGCATGCGATGAACGGTGTTGGCGTCGGCGATCTGCGTGGTGAACATGGGCTGGCCATTGAGCTTGACCGTCACCACGCCGTCTCGGCAGATGATTTCCTGGGTGTACCAGGCGTCGTCCCGCACCGGGGCGTTCGCGAGGTAAATCACGGTTTGTTTGTTGTCGGCGGACGGTTTTTCCGGGCCCCAGGTGAGATTAAACAGGGCATAGAGGCTGCCGGTGCGGCGCCAATCGGAATGGCTGTTGTCCACTTGGCATTCGATGCCCTTCCTGGGAAAACCGGCCTGCTGGAATTCGGTGTGGAAGTAAATGCCGGAGTTGGCGCAGTAGTAGGTCTTCACGTCCACCCGGAGGTCGAAGTTCTTGAAGGTATGCCCGTTGACGTCGCCCTCGTAGAACAGGTGCGCCGGGCGATGGTCCGTGGCCGGACAGTTCATGACGATCATCCCGTCCTGCACGCTGAAGATTTCGGCGTTGTCGCCCACCTTCCATCCGTCCAGCGTCTTGCCGTCGAAGAGGCTCACGAAACCTTCTTCCGGGGCCGGTGTCTGGGCGGCCAGCGGACCGGCGGCCACGAGCGCCAGCGCAGCGGCGAGCCCCCAAGCGAGCGGCTGCTTGAATGGATGATGAACGCGGTTGGACCTGCAGGAGTGTTGGGCCCGCGGGCCGGCCGGGAGGTGGGACGGAATGAAACCAGGAATGGAGTTTTGCATATCGTTTTGCATCCTTTTTTAACTCGGCCTTTCGACGACCGCCAGCCTCATTTTTTGCAACTTTTCCGGCAGGGACGACGCGCCGCGCCGTCCGCGCCCCGTTCAGCGGCGCGGGGCGAAAGCCGGCAGCGAACGCTTCCAGTCCAACGCGGCGTCCCGTAAACGCCGGACCCGCTCGGGTTTCGTGTCCGCCACGTCGCTGGTTTCGTTCGGGTCGGCGTCCAGGTCATAGAGCTGCGCCTGGGAGCCGTCGGCGTTGACCAGGAGTTTCCATTTGCCCTCGCGCACCGCCAGGTGCGGGCTGCGATCGTAAACCGGACGCGGATAGTTGAAGAATCTCGATTTGCGGCCGTATTCCCAGAAGATGGTTTTGGTCGGAACGAACGGCCGATTGTCCAGCGCCGCGCTCATGTCCTCGCCGTCAAACGTGAACCCGTCGGGCAGGGGAGCATGAGCGATGGCGCACAAGGTCGGGAAGAGATCCACCGCCTCCAACACGGTCCGCTCATCCACCTTCGCCACAACCGTGTGGCCGGGCCAGCGGACGATGAACGGCACCCGGATGCCGCCTTCGTAGAGGCTGAGCTTGCTCCCGCGCAGGCCGCCGGTGCGCGCGTGATTGAACGACGGGAGCGGGCCGTTGTCGCTGGTGAAAATGACCAGCGTATTGGTCTCCATACCGAGGGCTTTGAGGCCGTTGAAGAGTCTTCCCATCTGGACATCATACTCGGCGAGCACCGCCGCGAAATCGCGCTCCGCAGTCGAGCGCGGATTCTCCGCCTCCCGCTCGAGGTTGGGGACCCACGGGGTATGCACGTCGTCGGGCCAAATCTCGACATAACAAGGCCGGTCCTTGTGGCGGTGGAGAAAATCCAGCGCGTGCTCGACGAAATAACGGGTGCGGTCCCAGCGCTTGACCAGGTCCCGGGGCGACCAGATCCAATTGGTGGCCGTGATGTTGGGGTCCGGCTCCGGGCTTTCGTAAGTCCCGATGTGTTCGTCATAGCCGTAGGCGCTGAACGGCGGCGCGTTGGTGACGTCCCGCCCGCCGCCCAGGTGCCATTTGCCGAAGTGCGCTGTCGCGTATCCGGCGGCCTTGAGCACACGGGCGATCGCCGGGGCGCGGGTGGGAAGAAAATCCGCCTGCTCGCAATCGAGATTCAGCGCGCGCTTGTCCAGGTAGGTGGTGAAGTTCCAGCGCGCCGGGAACATGCCCGTGATGAAGGCCGCTCTTGAAGGCGAGCAGATCGGCGCATTGTCGTAGAACCGGGTGAATCGAGTGCCTTCCTTGGCCAGGCGATCGAGGTTGGGTGTCGGCGCGAAATTGCCGCCGTAACAGTTCAAATCGCTGTAACCCATGTCGTCGGTGAGCACGAAGACGATATTGGGCGGCGCCGCGGTCAAGGCCGAACCAGAGAGGCACGCGACGAGCAATCCGAGGAGGGACAGCAGTGAACGCTGCCGCGTTGCCGGCGGTTGGAGACCCGGCCGCGTGAGGTTCAATTCTCCTCCTTGCTGCCGCTCCCAGCTTCGGGATCCGCGGCGGGGGTTTGGAGATTTGGTGGCATTGGCGACTCCTATTAGCCGTCGGTCCGGTGGCCGTCAAGCGATCGTGTCGGTGGAGGCCCTTCCGCCGCGTCCGTGAAATCTCCAAGATCGTCGACGGGTCATTACTGACGCGCGACCCCTTCAACGTTGGTTCTTGGCGGTATCGGGCTAACGAGGCGCCTCCCACCCCGGACCCCATTGAGTGCCGAGCACGCTCGTCAACCTCCAACGTCAGCATGGTCTGAGGCGACGCCTCGCTAGAGTCCTTGAACCGCGGAACTTGTTGTAACCAAGTCAAATTCCAGCACAGTTC
>JAGWYX010000748.1 GCA_018969165.1 Verrucomicrobiota bacterium | reverse complement strand
AATCCCGGCTCCACTCCCTCCCGGATTATCTTGATACCCTCAACCCGATGCTCCCGAATTATCTCGATAAATCTCTCCCGGAATATCGTGAAACGGAACACCAGTAGGTGCCGCCAATCACCAGGCACAGCCGCAAAACGATAATGCCGACTTCAAGCATCAGAATCGCGTCTGGATACCACGCCGCATTGGCGTTACCCTTCCGCTGGCTGAACTTTACCGCGGCGCGGTGAGCCAGGGTATGTGCACCGACGCAAGTTCCTGCTGCACTCGATCCAGCAGGAAGCATTTCGGGCTTAAGCTGCGCGCCAACTCGAACGATTGCCTGGCGGCGGCCGCGTTCCCGCGTCGTAATTCCGCGATGGCCAGGTGGCAGGCGCTGTACGCCTTGCCTGGAGCATCGGTGTGCTTGTCCATCGCCTGCCGCAACAGCGCAATGCCCTTGTCGAGTTGCCCCAACTCTACCAACACGGCACCGCGAGTGCCCAGAATCGACGGATGAAAAGACGCCTGGGACAAGGCTTCGCGCGAGTAACGGTCCGCCTCGTCCAAAAGCTCGGGCCGATTGAGCAGCACGTCCGTATATGCGACGTTGTTCAGCAGCATCGTGCGCATTCCTGGCTCCATATCCGGGCGGCTGAGCAAATCAGCAAACTGGCTGCGTGACTCTTCTATCTGGCCCAGATGCAGTCGTACCAGGCTCAAATCGTTGAGCAGATATAGGTCGTCCGGGAACTCCTTGAGCGCAGCCGTCAGCACCGCTTCTGCCTCCGGCAGTCGCTGCGCCTCGATCAATTCGAATGCCTTAAATCTGTGTCCCGCCGCCGCCAGTCCAAACAATTTGGATTGTCTGCCCAAAATGGCCCACAGGAGCAACATTCCGTCACTGGCCTGAAGACCATGCCCCGTGCGGGAAGTGTGAGGAAAGACGGCGGTCACAAAGAGGATCAGGTTGGCCACCAGGAGAATTTGCAGTGGCAGCAGCCCGCTATCCACCGGCAACGAAGCCCAGTCGGTCGGCGGAAGATATCTTGCCACCAGACCGGCCAGCGCCAGGTTCGAGAGCGGGCCGCCAGCGACGATCACAGCCAGTTTGGAATGCAGGTGCCGGGCGTTCGTATAACAGGGGACCGTTCTCCCGCCGACTGGAATCCGGTTGACGGCGATCTGGCAACCGAAGATTTTGCCGCGAAAAACTGGTTGTGCCAAACCGATCGAGACGCTCAAGACCGGGACGTTCAGCGCGCGTGCGGCCAGGAAGTGACCCAGTTCATGGGCGACGGTGCTGCCGAGCATGAACAATTGCAGGAGAAAAATGTTCAGCAGCAGCCAACCGACCCCGTGGGTGGACGAGGGGATGAACAGCAACGTGCCCACCAGCGGACCGGCAATACCAAAGTAAAAAAGCCGTCGGTGTTGCGTCTCGTAATGTCCCTTCCAGCAGGGCCGACAGAAGTAAACAGTCTGTTTGCGAAAAGTCCGGCGGCTCTTGACGAAAGCGGCTTCGATTTGGGTCTGCGCGCCGCAGTCATTGCAGGTCCAGGTCATGCGTTCTCAACCGATCCGGAATCTAGAGGAGCGTACCGCCATCCTCAAGTGGATTTGCGTCGGCGGCAATGGGGAAATGCGTAGATCACCCCACCGGCATCCGGCTAATGGCCATGATGCTGGACTGTTTAGGCGTGAATTTAGGAGACACGGTTGCCACTTTCCTGGGTGAAGGCAACTGGCGTCCGTACCGCAAGTCGATGGTGGATCGCTGGGAGGTGGCGGGTTGGAACAAAGAGTCCAACTGAGTTCGCGCAGCCCGGTCCTCCCATGAAAGCGCCTCGTTTGTGTTGCCTGCGGGCCTTTCTTCCCATTTCAGACGCCGGACTCTCAGACCTTACTTGCCGCGCGTGGGAGATCAATCATTCGATTCCGTTGTCGACCGGATTTGAACGAGTGCTGGATTACCAGACAGCGGAACCAATTTCACGGTCGCCATAGGGATGCCCAGGTCCTCGGCATAGTGCAGCACGGTGATTTGCTTGGCCAGGACCTCGAAATCGGCAAACAAGCCGGTCGCCGGACCATCGAGGTGAAACACGCCAGGTTCGCCGGCCCGACGGGCGCGGCGGATGCGGTCCCCGTTCGAGGGATGGGTGTCGAACAGGCCCGTGGTGGCCAGCCCCATCGTGTCCTCAATCTCTTGTCTCCACGCCGCTGGCTGAGATGATTCCACCTGAAGCAGGTAAGCGGGGAAACTCTCCGGGAGCGTCCGCGCCTGGTTCCACGAGGCTTGCAGGCTCTTGTACGCCGACGGCAGGGCACAGTCCAAAACATGAATCCGGTGGGTGCACGCTTCGAAGACTTCGCTCCCGACCAGCTTGATCTGGTAATGATCGGCGGCGTACAGTGGCAGCGGCAGCCGGAAGGATTGGTTCGGTGGTTTGGACCGGCATCGCGCCCAGATCGGTCGGTTGACCGCAACTGGGGCAGGTGATGCGGCTGCCAGTTGCCTCGACGGGGAACTCCAAATGCACGCCGCAGGATTAGCAGGAGCATTTGGCGGACCCCGACTCTTTCATTGTCGAGACAAGGAAAACAAAGCATCGTCGGCAGATCAAGTTGTGATCGATTCGCTGGATCAAAGGGGGTTCAAGATCGTGCCTGGTTCATTACCGCCTTTCGAACAGGAACGATTGATCGCTGCGCTGGCCGAGTTAGCCGTGCCGGTCGAAACCAAGGCGACCACGGTCAACGCCGAGCAGTTGCGCCTCCTGGTCGAGTCCGCACGCATCCGCCTGGCGTGCGTCCACGACAAACACTTCGCTGTCAGCCTGTGCGGTACCTGCCTGCGCGGCGGCTTG
>JAGWYX010000747.1 GCA_018969165.1 Verrucomicrobiota bacterium | reverse complement strand
CCCTCCCGGATTTGTGGCGAGCTTTCATCCTTTGGTCAATACGCCGTCGAGGTTCAACAACACATTCGCCACGGAGGTCCAGGCCGCGGCCTCTGCCGGATCGAGTCCCTTTGGCAGGTCACCCAGTCGCCCGGCGGCCAGCTTCCGCGCGTCTTTGGCGTCGCCCCGATAGTGGGCCAATTCCTTTCGGTAGAGCTCGAGCAGTGCGTTGACTTGGGCGGCGCGGGGGGGTTCCACCAGGCACAGACGCAAGGCATATCGGACTCGGCTTCGAGCACTCCGCCCGCCTTCGCGGAGGATGCGGCGGCCCAGGGCCTCGGCCGTCTCGACATACACCGGGTCGTTCAGCGTGACGAAGGCCTGTAGTGGTGTGTCCGTAGGCGTGCGCCGGATGGTGCAGGTCTCGCGGCTCGGCGCATCGAACGTGGCCAGGCTCGGATACGGCACCGTCCGACGCCAGAACACGTAGATGCCGCGGCGAAAGCGGTCGGCGCCCTTGCTCTCGGGCCAGGTGCGTTCGCCATTGAACGCCGCGCGCCAGAGCCCATCGGGCTGCCAGGGATAAACCGAGGGCCCGCCGATCTTGCGGCTGAGCAAACCACTCAGCGCCAGGGCCTGGTCGCGCACCATTTCGGCATCGAGCCGGCGGCGGGGTCCGCGCGAGTAAAGCCGATTCTGGGGATCCCTCGCCAGCAACTCGGGCGTCACGCGCGACGATTGCCGGTAAGCGGCCGACATCACCATCAGTTTCAACATCGCCTTGGTGTCCCAGCCGCGGTCCATCAAATCGACGGCCAGCCAGTCCAGCAACTGGCGATGCGTCGGCAGCGCGCCCTGCGTGCCGAAATCCTCTTCGGTTTCGACGATACCAGTGCCGAACAGCCGGGCCCAAAGCCGGTTCACCGCCACGCGCGCGGTCAGCGGATTGTCGCGGCTGACCAGCCATTCGGCCAACCCGAGCCGGTTGGTGGGAGCGCCAACCGGGAATGGGTTGAATGCCGCCGGCACGCCGGCCTGCACCACTTCGCCCGGGTCGAGGAAATTGCCTTTATGCAACAGGTGCGACACCCGCCGCTGATTCGGCGGCAGCTCCACCATCACCGGCAGGGCCACCGGTTTGATCGCCTCCAGCTCCTGGTGGCGTTGCTTCAATGCTCCGTTCACCTTGGCCAGCGCCGGGGCGAAATCGCGGAAATAGTCAGCCAGCTCCGCTCCCTGCTGGGCGGTGCGCTGGTCCGATTTCCTGGCCAGGATGTCGCGCAGCGTTTGCGGCAACTCCCGGACCGGCAAGGCCTGCTTCGTCGCCCAAAGCCGGAACCGGCCAATGGTGTGGTTGGTCCCGTTCTTCTGAGCCAGGGTGAAGATCAATTGGGCGCCGGGCTCGAGGGCGCCGGGATCGGCCAGCTCGAAGGCCGCCACATGCGCGCGCCCGACCTGGTCACCGATGCTCCACGCCGATTTCGCGTCCATATCACCGTCGATGGCCTTGGCGACCGCGAAGCCTTTCTCGCTGTAATCGGCGGAGGCGTTTTGCAGTTTCACGGTCTTCTCGGCCGGGACGCGGAGGCGTGCCACCGGCATCGGCGCGGTGTCCATTCTCCGTTCCCAAACCGTTTTCCGCTTCGCGTCGAGCCCGAGCACTTTGAAATCGATCAAGCGCGTGCCCAACCCATGATCCGTCCGGTTCCAAATCGTGATTTCTTCGAGGGGCAGCTCCGCGCCCAGATCGACCTCCCACCACGGGTTGTCCTCGACCCGCGTCTCCGCGACCGAGCCGGCGGCAAAATCCCCGTCCGAGTTGCCGTCGATCGCCAGCCGCGCCTTGGCATGGCCGTCGGTCGAGGACTGGCTGGCCTGTCCCCTCAGTGCCACATTGGCGTGCCCGTCCGACACCTGGACCTCGGCCAGCGACAGGATGCGTTCGGTCCCCGGCATCTCGATGCGGACAAACCGCGCCTTGGGCCGGGTCGCCTTCGGCGAGCGGACGGCCAGTTGAATCTCGGTCAACATGGCCTTGCCGCTGTCGGGGGCGCGACCCGGTCCTCGCTTGGGCAGGCTCGGGTCCGGCAACAGCTCGAGCCGGATCGCCGTCAGATTGGTGCCCGGGCTCGCGGCGATCACAGTGTAGGTGTCGCGCTCAGGCGAACGTCCGCTGACGAGGATCGAGTGATCGGGGAGCTTGCTCAGCGTCGCCGCCCCGGACGAATTGAACTCGACCGGTTCGAGTGCGGTCCAGTCGATGCCCTTGGCCTGCCGCTTTTCCCAGGCGGCGAGTTCCTGCTCGAACTCGGGCGTGGGTTTGGCGCGCTCCTTTTCCAGCGCGGCGATCTCGGCTTTGAGTTCGTCCATTTTGGCGCGTTGCTCGGGTGTCGGTAACGGCAGCGTCGGCCGCTCGTCCGGCTGGTCGTTGTCCTCGGTCTGGTTGAAGAACGCGTAGAACTGGTAGTACTCGCGCTGGGTGATCGGGTCGTATTTGTGCGAGTGACATTGGGCGCAGCCCATCGTCAAACCCATCCAGACCTGGGCGGTGACATTGGCGCGGTCCTTGACGGCGGCGACGCGGAATTCCTCGTCGTCGGTGCCCCCTTCGGTGTTGGTCATGGTATTCCGGTGAAAAGCGGTGGCGATTTTATCCTCCCGGGTCGAAGCAGGCATCAAGTCGCCAGCCATCATCTCGGTGGTGAACCGGTCGAATGGCAGGTTCCGATTCAGCGCCTGGATCAGCCAGTCGCGCCACGGCCAGATATTCAACCGCAGCGGGTCCGAACCGTACCCGGCCGAGTCGGCGTAGCGCGCCAAATCCAGCCACACCCGGGCCCAGCGCTCGCCGTAGGCGGGCGAAGCCAACAGGCGA
>JAGWYX010000746.1 GCA_018969165.1 Verrucomicrobiota bacterium | reverse complement strand
GGCTAGCGGGCCAGGCCACCACTAGCGGCCAACCGATTTGGCCGATTCCGTCAACTTGGCTGCTTCACCGTGGCGTGCCGGCGGCGCGGTGGGCGCCACCTTGTTGGGGTTGACTTCCGTCTTGCCGACGAAGGTCACCCCTTCCTCGACCACCAGCTTGGAGGCCCGGATATCGCCAAAGAGCTCGGTCTTGGCCTTGATCTCGATCTTCTCCTTGGCGCTGATGTTCCCGTTGATCTTGCCCCGGACCACCACCGACTGGGCGCTGATGTTCCCATTGACGACGGCGCTGTCGCCGAGGTTCAATGTCCCATCGGTTTGAATTTCCCCTTCCAGTTTGCCTTCCAGGGTTAATTCGCCGGCGAACTTGAGGTTGCCTTTGATCTCCACATCGGAACTTAACACGTTCTTCGAGTTGCTGATTGCTGTTGTGCTCATGCCTGAATCGTAGATGCGCCTCGTTCAGTATTGCGCCGTAACTTAACCCTCCCCCCAAGGCCGTCAAAAGAATTATCCAGGAACTTGCACCGCGCGCGATCGGACCGCGGCTTGTCCCAAGCCGCAGCGCGTGCCGGGTCGCTGCGGGTTGAGACAACCCGCGGTCCGGTTCGTGGAGAGCCTCGACATTTTTGACATGCCTTGGAACCATGAACCGCGGCGCCTCCTCGCCCGCCCCGCGGGCACCCTCTCCTCCGTTGCCAGCGGAGGAGAGACTCACGTCCCGCCGCCACCGAGGTCATCGAACGGCCCCCAGCCAGTCCTGGTCTTGGACGGCGTAAAGCCGGCTCATGGTCGCAATATAAACCGTCCCGTTCGCCGCCGTCACCGTGGCGCTGATCGGATTGCCCAACTCGACCGCGCTCAGCAGTTGCTTCGTCCGGCTCGCGCCAAACACGTAAAAGTTCCCGCTGCGGGTCCCCAGGTACACCTTGCCATCCGCCACCAGCGGTGAGGCCCAGGCATCGCCGGTGATGTCCGCGGTCCAGTACGGTTTGCCGGTCTCCGCATCCACGCAATGGAGCTTTCGTCCGCAGTCGGCGATGAAGACCATGCCTTGGGAGATGGCGGGCGTGCCCAGGACGTGGCGCTCGAGCCGATACGACCACACCAACCCGCTGACCGTGATATCCCCGGTCTGGGTCGCGTCGATACATTTCAACCATGCCTGGTTCTTGCCCCAAAACACATCGCCGCCGCCGGCGACGTAAACCCGGTTTCGATAGCAGACCGGCATTCCGTAAATATTGCTCGGCCCTTCGCGGCGGTTCGTCAGGTAGGCATGCACGTTCTCCTTCGGCGCCGTCGGGTCAAAGTCGAATTGCCACACCTTCTTCAGCCGCCGGACGCCTGCGCCCCCCGTCCGGTGTCGGGCATTGATTGCCGACGCCGAATTGCCCGCCGCCACTGACGATGGATTCCCAAGGACTGACCCGGCATCGGGGTCGAGCGCGGCAAACGCATAGACTACCCCGTTGCCCCCGCAGAAGAAAATCAGCGCCCGACCGTTCACGACCGCGAGCGACGGCGACGACCACGTCGAGTGGAAAATGTCCGGGGCGATAGGCTCGTCGTCGCGCGCGACGTAACGACCGGTGGATTTGTCCAACACGACGAGACTGGGGGCGTCGGGCCGCCGGATGCGCCGATGCGTGTTGTCCACGCCCGTACCGCTGTTCAGGTAAAGGTAGTCGCCGTGGAGGAGGATCGAACTGTGCGCGGCGTCATGGGGCCAAATGCCGGCTTCGGCCACGAGATCGAACAGCCAGATAATATCCGCGTCCGTCGGTCCGGGCTGCAGCAGCATCCCATCGGCCCGCGGACGTAACAATTGCGGTTCGATGTTCGCCCCGGCCACGGCCTTGGGCGGCGCCTCCGCATCGGCTGGCGGCGTCATGTGCGCGCCTTCATCCCGGAACGGTCCCTGGTTGCCGTTGGCCATGCCACGCGCATCCAGGCACATCACCTCGCCACGGTTGCTCACGATATACACCCGGTCGCCTTCGACCGTGGCGGGCGATGAAATGCCCGCGTTCGGCCAATCCATATACGGATCCTCGCTGCGTTTGGGCACGACCAACTGCCACAGGAATTTCCCCGTCTTCTCCTCGAAGCACATCAGCACGCCGCGGTCCCCGTGCTGCTTGGAATCCCGCGGTTGGCCGTTGTTGGTGCCGATATAGATGCGGCCGCCGGCAACGACCGGTGTCGAATGCGACTCCGTGCCCAGTGGCGCGCTCCACCGGATGTTCTTCCCGGTCGCGGGGTCGAACGTGTCCGGCAAGTGCCGCTCCTCCGACACCATGTTGCGCGACCAGGCCTGACCCCACTGCGGCTGGTCAGCAGCGCGGATTTGGAGGCCCAGCACCGCCAGTGTCAGGCCGACGACGAGCCGCCAGCAGCCTCTCCTGGAGGCGAACCGCCTCGAAGCCGCGACCGCTCGATGCCTCACTTGGCATTCCGCTTGTGAGCCGTCTTCGTCGCACCTCCGCGCGCGGGCCATGTTGGCGACCGGTGTTCCCGTGAACGCAGTTTCTATGTTCATACCTGGGGCGGCATTATCCAACCTCAGACAATTGACACACAAGCAGCAAGTCGCTCCCGGCCGAGCGCAGGTATGCGCCCCGTTGACTTCCGATTTGCCGCAGGCACAATCCCTCGTGTGAACCGGCTAGAGTCCTTGAACCGTGAAGCAAGCTGTAACCAAGTCAAGTTTTGGCGTCTTTTTCGCGGCCTGTGTCTTCTCCCTCAAGGACTCTCTGCGCGAGGCGCGCAGGGGGGAAGGGACGAAGGAAAAGAACAAACGAAGATGCATGACCAAGATGACTCGAGGTCTGAGGCGCGCCTCGCCGGTACT
>JAGWYX010000745.1 GCA_018969165.1 Verrucomicrobiota bacterium | reverse complement strand
GATCTCAAGCCCATGCCCCAATGGTATCAACGGTTCCCCGATGTCGAGAACCTCGTCCTGGACCTCAGGGACAAGGCCGCCTGCTACCAGGCCCTCCAGGGCGCCGATCTTGTCTATAACCTGGCCGCCGACATGGGTGGCATGGGGTTCATCGAGAACAATCGGGCCCTCTGCATGCTCAGCGTCCTGATCAACACCCATCTCTTGATGGCCGCGCGCGACCTGGGCGCCCAGCGCTTCTTCTACGCCTCCTCAGCCTGCGTCTATGCCGCCGACAAGCAAACCGACGTGGACAACCCCGGCCTCAAAGAATCCGACGCCTACCCGGCCATGCCCGAGGACGGCTACGGCTGGGAAAAATTGTTCAGCGAACGGATGTGCCGCCATTTCCGCGAGGACTTCGGCCTGACCACCCGCGTCGCCCGCTTCCACAATGTCTATGGCCCGTTCGGCACCTACGACGGCGGACGCGAGAAAGCCCCGGCGGCCATCTGCCGGAAGGTCATCCAGGCCAAGCGCGACAAAAAACTCGACATCGAGATTTGGGGGGACGGCAACCAGACGCGGAGTTTCATGTATATCGACGATTGCCTCAAGGGCATCCAGATGATCATGCGCGGCGACATCCTCGAACCGATCAACCTGGGCAGCGCCGAGATGGTGACGATCAACCAGTTGGTGGACATCGTCGAGAAGATCGCCGGGGTGAAGCTCAAGCGGAAGTATAACTTGAAAGCGCCCAAGGGCGTGCGCGGCCGCAACAGCGACAACACCCTAATCAAAAAGTTGTTGAAATGGGAACCCGACACCCCGCTGAAGACCGGCATGGAGCACACCTACCGCTGGATTCACGACCAGATGTCCGCCCCGTAGCCGCAAGTTTTAACTTGCGCTGAGTTTGTCTGGGTTTCCGTGACTCCGTAATTCCGTGTTTCCGTGATCGGCCGCCTCCGTATTTCAGTGTTAACTTGATCCTGTCACCGAGTCTCCTCGGGCTCGACAAATCGTGTGCAACCCGTCGCTTTCTACCGGCTCATCACCATGGACACCAGTGATCTCCTTTCGCAACTGCTGAGTTGCCTTAAGGAACTTGAGATTCGCTTTTGTGTCATCGGCGGCCAGGCCGTCAACGCCTACGCCGAACCCTTGGTCAGTCTGGACCTGGACTTGGTCATCGCCGCTGATCAACTCGCCCTGGCCGAGTCCGCGCTGGCCGGCCGTTTCAGCCTGAAACACGAACCCCACAGCCTCAACGTGTCGCTGACCGGTTCGGCCTTGCGCGTGCAGATTCAGACCGATCCGCGATATTTCCCCTTCGTCGCGCGCGCCGAGCCCGACCGGGACGTGCTCGGGAACCGCCTGCCGGTGGCGCGGAAGGAAGACGTGCTCCAAGGAAAACTCTGGGCTTATGCCGATGCCTCTCGCCGTCCCAGTAAACGGCAGAAGGACCTCGCCGACATTTTGCGGCTGGTCGAAGCCCATCCCCGGCTCCTGGACCACCTCCCAGCCGCGTTACGTCAAAAAGCCGCAGGCAACTGACCACTGACCACTGACTACGGACCACGGACGACTGACCTTTGCCTGAGCTGAAACACCGCCTCCCGCCTTCCTGCGCATTCCTCCCGTGGCTTCCCACCGTCGTGATCCTCGCCTGGTGGCTCTACGACCTGCAGGAACTCTGGCGCGCCCTGCCGGAATACCGGTTCGGCTGGATCACTCTTGCCCTGGCCGGTTACCTCGTCTGGGACCGCCGGCCGCTCCCGCTGGACCGGACCGCGGGTTGTCCTCAACCCGCAGCGGTCCGGAACACACCGCGGTCTCGACGAAAACTCCTTCCGGAACCTGACCGGCCCGTCTCGCTCGGCCTCTGTGTCTTTCTGGTTCTGGTTGCCATGCCGTTCGTCCTGTTTGCCGAGCTTTACAAGCAAGCCATCGCCAACACCCCGGCCGCCACCTTCGCCCTGACCATCGGCTGTCTGCTCTTTCTCACTGCCAACGTCCTTTACCTGCGCGGACCCGCGACCTTGCGTCATTTCCGCTTGCCGACGCTCTTCCTTTTGACCGCGGTTCCGCTGCCGGGCCTGTTCTGGAACCCCGTCGTGCTCGGGTTACAGCGCCTGGTCACCCGGTTGAACGTCGAGACCCTGAACCTGTGCGGCATCCCGGCGGTGCAAGAGGCCAACGTGATCCAGTTACCCAACGGCCTGGTGGGCATCGACGAAGCCTGCAGCGGCGTGCGCAGCCTGCAATCGTGCCTGATGGCGGCCCTGTTCATTGGTGCCGTCGCCCTGAAACGCTCCAGCATTCGACTGGCCCTGGTCGTGGCTGGCGTCTCGCTGGCCCTCTTTGGCAATTACCTGCGCTCGGTGTACCTCTCGAGCACCGCCTACCGCTGCGGCTCGGACGCCGTCCGCGGGGCGCACGACCTCGCTGGCTGGACGATCTTCGGCTTTACCACGCTCGGCCTGCTCCTGCTGGCGACCGTGTTCGCGAAGTGGGAATCCCGCGCCGTATCCCTGAATCACGGAATCACTGAAGTACCGAAACACTGAAACACCGGCCCTATCCCCAAATCTAAATTCCGCAATCTGAAATCTGAAATCCAAAACCTGAACTCCCGTCCCCTGACCCCCGCGCTCGGCATGTTCGCCCTGTTCCTCGCCTGCATCGCCGGCCCCTGGGCCTGGTTCAACTTCTCTTGGTTGAAAGTTGAACGTTCAACGTTGAACGTTAAAACGACGGTTCCGATCGTTCCGCCCGTCCAACCCGACCGCTCCGCCTCCGCGACCGGACCACTCCCCTCCCTCGCCCATCCGCTGGGAGAGGGCCGGGATGAGGGTCCGTTCGCGTTCCCAG
>JAGWYX010000744.1 GCA_018969165.1 Verrucomicrobiota bacterium | reverse complement strand
GGCGCTCTGCCCGATGGCCACCGGCATCAGCCACCACATCAGCCCGCGCGGCGAGATCGAGCCCTGCCCGGTCATCCAGTTCGCGGTGGACAACATCCGCGACTCGCGGGGGATTTTTCAGACCATGCGCGACTCGGCGTTTCTCCAGGACTTCCGCGAGGCGGCGGCGCGGTCCACGCGCGGCTGCATCGTGCTGGAGCGGCCGGACCTGATCAAGGAACTGGTGCTCAAACACGGGGCTCGCGACAGCACGACCCGCGGCACCGCCCTGGCGGAACTCGATTCCATGCAGCCGCGCAACAGCCAGCACCTGCCTGGCCGGGAAATCCCCGAGGAACATTGGATGTACCGGTTCGCCAAGAAGCATTGGTTCAATGATTTCGGCGCCTACGGGAAGGCGGGGTCCGGGTTCAGTGGAAGCGCGCGGCAGAACAAATCAAACCTCGACCCGGCGGACCAGCCAGTATATCCTGTCAGAGAACCGACGGCAAGACCATGATCAGCGATATGCAACCCCCAGTTTTGACCATCCCGCGGCCGGTGGCGCCGGCACGGTTCCGGCCGCCGAAACATAACATCCCGCAGACGCCGCTCGAGCGGACGCACGTCCTCCAATTCATCCGCCACTATGTCGCGGAATACAACCCGGTGCCGCCGCTGCCGTTGGATCAGTTGAAGGAGCACGCCGATCGCGTGCTGGGCATGCTCAAGTGCGACCCGGTTTACCGCGATTACATCGGCGTGCTCATCAACAACGAGATGTGGCGCGAGACCCTGGCCTCGGTGCCGTTCGAGCGCCGGCTGCTGCTCCTGCCCAAATGCCTGCGGGTCGAAAGCAAGTGCCCGGCGCCGTTCGACGAGTTCGGATTGCTCTGCAAACAGTGCGGGCTGTGCTCGATCCAGGATTTGCAGACCGAAGCCGAGCGGCTCGGTTACGCGGTGTTGGTCGCCGAAGGCTCGGCCATCGTCATGTCCCTGATCCAGACCGGCAAGATCGAGGCGATCGTCGGCGTCAGTTGCATCAGCGTGCTCGAACGGGCGTTTCCTTACATGGAAGCGGCGGCCATCCCGGGCGTTGCCGTGCCGTTGCTCCAGGACGATTGCATCGATACCACCGTGGACCTGGACTGGATCTGGGACTACATCCATTTGACCAGCGCCGACAAGACGCGGCGGCTGGACCTGGGCGCGCTGCGGGACGAGGTGGACTTCTGGTTTACCCCGGTGTCGCTGGACTTGATCCTTGGGACTGCTGAAGGCGCGACGGAGAAGATCGCTCGCGGTTGGTTGATGCGCGCCGGCAAACGGTGGCGGCCGTTCCTGACGGTGGCCGCCTACCAGGCCTTGCGCGACACGCCCGACGCGCCATTGCCGGAGGACATCCGCAAAATCGCCGTCGCCATCGAGTGTTTCCACAAGGCGTCGCTGATCCACGATGACATCGAGGACGGGGACGCCACGCGGTATGGCGAGAAGGCGTTGCACGCCGAGCACGGGTTGGCCGTGGCCTTGAACGTGGGCGACCTGTTGATCGGGGAAGGGTACCGCTTGATCGGCGCGAGCAAGGCGTCGGCGGAACAAAAAGCGGCGATGCTCTTGGCGGCGGCGCAGGGCCAGCGCCAGCTCTGTCGCGGGCAAGGCGCCGAACTCGGCTGGGCGCGCCAGCCCGCTCCCCTGACTTCGGTGCAAGTGCTCGATATTTTCCGGCAAAAGACCGCGCCGGCCTTCGAGGTGGCGTTGCGGCTGGGGGCAATTTACTCGGGGATCGACCGGCACGAGGACGTGGCTGAGGTCTTGGGCGTTTACAGCGAGGCGCTGGGCATTGCTTACCAGATTCGCGATGACCTCAGCGACCTGGGCGCTTCCGGTGACACCGATGACATTCAAGGGCTGCGCCCGAGCCTGTTGCTGGCGGTCGCGTACGAGCGGGCGGCGGGCGAGCGGAAGGCGCTGCTGGATTCGCTCTGGCGCCGCCAACCGCCGGCGGGGACGGACAGCCGGCCGGTCGAAGCGCTGTATCGCGAGTTGAAGGCCGACGAGCGGGCCCGGTCATTGCTCGAGACGTACAAGGAAGAGGCGATCCGTTCGTTGCGCGCGGTCGAGAACGCGAACTTGAAAGGCCTGCTGCGGCGGGTGATCGGCAAGATTTTCAACGACACCGAGATCAAGGGCTGGTGCAAGGAGTTCGAGCAAAGGAACGCGGCGCGACTGCAAGCAGCCGACGCGGTTCGTCCGGAGAGTCAGTCCTGATCAACGAACGCCGGCTCAGGCGAGCCCTGGAGTGAGTCTCCGCCTCGAAATGCTGCAGGTGGCGCGGCTGGCGCCGAAGCTCCTGGGCGAATCCACCGAACTGGTTCGCGGTTTCCTCCGGAGCCAACTCAACTCCGACGGCGGCTTCAAAAACCGCACCGGTGCCAGCGATTTATACTACACGGTCTTCGGCCTCGATGGGCTCATCGCCCTCCAGGCCGCCTGGCCGACGGAACGTGTCAGCGCTTTCCTCGACGGCTTTGGCGACGGTGAAGGTCTGGACTTTGTGCATCTCTGCTGCCTGGCGCGGTGCCGGGCTGCGATCACTGCGCAGACCTCCACTCGCCCGACACCCGCGACCCCATCCCGAACCCCCGACCTCCAGTCCCTATCCCCGATGCTCCGTCGCCTCGAGCACCATCGCGCCCGCGACGGGGGCTACCATCCGCTCCCGGGCAGCGAACACGGCACCGCCTACGGCGCGTTTCTGGCCTTGGGCGCCTACCAGGATTTGCACGCGCCGCTCCCCGACTCGCCGCGTCTGGCCCAAAGCCTCAACGCCCTAAGGACCGCCGATGGTGCCTGGACGAACGATACCGTTCCCCATTC
>JAGWYX010000743.1 GCA_018969165.1 Verrucomicrobiota bacterium | reverse complement strand
TCGACCAGGTCCATCTTGGCGACGACGCCCAATCGCTCGGAACCCATTTGCACCGAGCGCGAGTGAATCGTTTCGGGGAGCGCACGCGTCTCGCGTGCTGTGTCCGGCGTCTCGCCGGATACTTCATCCGTCTTGTCCGATTTTCGTTTTGTCGATGCCGAACCGCCGGGCGAGTCCCCCGCCGGGACCGGCGACTCGCTACCTTTCGCTCTCGGCATCGCGCCGCTGCCTGAATCCACCCGTTGGTGAAGCGCGCCGCCGCGCAGCGTATCCGCGCTTTCGACAAATACGCCTTCAACAAACTCGTAGTAAAACAGCCTTGGACAATAAACGAACTCGTTCAACATTCGCGCCGGGATCGTCTCATTTCTGATTTCAGTTTTTGGATTTTGGATTGACTCGGCAGCGGGGCCAGGCAAAGGCGGAGCCGGTTCGGCGACTGGCGTTGGCGCTTCGTTCGGCTGGAAGTTGGGCGGTGCCAGGCGCACCTCGATCTTCAGGTGTTTTGGGTTGGCATGGGGTGCCTGGCGATCCTCGCTTGATCTGGTCCCGGAGGCTTCGGATGAAACACCTCTCGACACGGTTGGTGTTTCCGGTCTGCTCGAACGCGGCTCGGTTTGAATCGGACCATTTTCGTCCATAAATCAACTCATGCGTGCCAGGACTTTCACGGCAAACCGCCGGTTACAACTGTGCGGGGTCCCTGACTTGCCGACGTTCTGTCTTGGGACCGACGTCGCGCGCAATCGCAGTTGAGGTCTTCACAGTAAAACTCGACGAAAGCGTATCGTTGGACTCCATGCAGTGCTTTCATGCCGCACAAACGGAACGACGTAAAGTGGCGGTTGTTGGACGTTATTCACCGGCGATCAAACGACGTTTCTCCCTCGATGAGATCCTTCACCAACCGGTAATGGCGGCGGAATGCAGCCACCAACGTCCGGTCCTGGATGATATGTTTGAAAATCACCAAGAAATTCGCTTTGTGCGGCCCTTGTTCGGCGAAGCGCTCCAAGGTTGCCCCGGCCATTTCGCGCCACAGGTCAGGATCGGAACTCCACTTCCGGTAGTACTTCGCCTTCTCCCAACCGAAATTGATCGTGGCGGCCGGTTGCGCGGGTCCGTCCTTGGGAAGGAATTGAATCAGCACGCGCCGACAATCGCAGCCGGGTTCGGTGCAATAGAACTCCCGCAGAAAGTAGTCGCCCGTCGGCACGCCGAGTTCCGGTATCGGCACGGTGCAGACCCGCAATTCGGCGCAGGCGATTGCCGGACAAATCTGATCGAACGGTTCGAGAGGCATCGTGAAGAATGATACGTGAATGAATTTCAGCCGCAGAACAACTGGCCAAACAATTCCTCCGCCCGCTGGCGGCCGGCCTCGGTAAACACGACAGATTTGTTCTTGTTTTTCGGATCGGAAATCAGGCCCTTTTGGTGCAAGCGGTCGAGCGCATCCCAATCGTGACCTTTCCACGCCCGCGTGACCGCGAAGTCGCTTTTCCCCTCCGTGAAGGCGGTTAGGTGCAGCAGCGCCAGCACCGCATCGTCAATTTTGTCGAGATTTGGTTTCATGGAAAAAGTTCAACCAGAAATCTTGCGGGAATCTGTCAGCATTTCGCTCCACCTCCTCATTGAATCGGAAAGTGGGCACCCCGTAGATTGCCGCCCGTCCTTGCCCCGGAAGTGGCAGGCGAAAGCCCCCTCGGCGTCCGTGATGGTTCCGGTTCGTTCAAACGCTTTTCGGACGGAGCCAATGGGTATTGTTCACGCATGGCGTAAACTCCGGGACTCACGAACTCTATTTCAGTAACCACGGATTGACCGTCGTGACGCCGGCATCCGCGAAATCTCTTTCGTTTCGTGTGGCCACGGTTAAATCGTGATGGAGTGCCGTGGCCGCCAGAAAGCTGTCTGCAGCCGGAAGCCTTCGCCCCTTGCGGACGAGAGACGCATTCATCTTTCCCCAGGTAATCGCAACCGGCTCATCAAAGGCCAGGATGGCACCGCGATAAAGTTCTCGAAGCGTGTCGAACCACTTCTGAAGCTTCGCTTGTTTGGGCCCATCCTCCAGCCGTGAGATGCCGGACTGGATTTCCGCAATCGTCACGGCGCTGATGAACAGGTCCGTCTCGTGCTTGGACAGCCAATCCAGCACCTGCGGCTGCGGACATGCCTGGCGCGCTTCGGAAATCAGATTGGTATCGGCCAGAAACATCAGAATTGAGCCGGACGGAAATCGCCGGTTATCCGGGGAACCTTGAAACCTTTGACTGGACAGGCCTGCAGATGCTTGACCAGTCCCGCGTTCCGGCGCTTCTTGCGGATTAAGATCGCATCGGCGGTTTCCTGGACTTCCAGTTCATCGCCGGGACGCAATCCCTTGCGCGCCCGAATGTCGTTGGGAATAACGATCTGGCCCTTGGTGCTAAGAATCATCGTCACGACTCCACCGTACTCTTACCGGTAAGAAATGCAATGACCATTACCAAATGTGTTTGACTCCATGGAAATGGTCAGCGAAGAGATCCTTGGGTGCATCAGGCGCGCAGCAGGCTTTCCGGGAGCGCGATCAACTCGGACTGGCTCCCGTCTGGCTGCCACGCCACGCGCCCGTCGGCCAGGACACGCACGATGACGCCGCGAGTCGAGCCGCGGAGCGTCTTGACGCGATCGCCCGGCTTGAAGTCGGCGGATTCGCAAAGGCCCTCGACGATTTCAACCATCGGTTCGCGGTCGAGCACGCCGGCAATGTAATGGGCGACCGCCGAACCAATCTCGCGTTTACGGCCGGGTGCAAGGTTGCTGAATAAGGCGAATGAAAGTTCCCGCCCGATGCTGGCAAACGTGTTGCCGTTGAA
>JAGWYX010000742.1 GCA_018969165.1 Verrucomicrobiota bacterium | reverse complement strand
AACGTAGGCGAGGAAACCGCGCTCGTGCGGTTCGCTGGCGTCGGGGTTGCCGCCGAGGGGCACTTCGCGGTCCGCGGCGGTTAGCACTTTCTCGTAACGGCTGTAAGATTCCAGTGCCGGGCCGAGGCAGGAGAAGATGGCGTCCGCACCGCGCACGCCGTGCTTAACAAGGGTGGGCAGCCATTCCCGAATGCGCTTCTCCATCGCTGCCTTCACCTCGCTCCAATCGCCAATACCCGCGTCGGCTGGGCGCGGGCGGCAGACAAGGTGGACGCTGCCGGCTAACGCGGCGGCATCTCTCGCCAACGCTCGATTTGCCAACTCAGTGGTAATCGGCCACGAGGCGGTAACAACGAAGCCAGACTTCAACAACCCGGACAACAACGCTTCCCACCCTTCGGTCGTCTTGTGAGCGAACACGACAGAGCCGATGCCTTCCGGGCGAAGTACTCGGCGTCCCTCAGTAAATGCACCCGCGATGCAAGACTCGAAAAAACGACCGTCCTTCGGAATTCCGTTGACCTTGTAGGATTGGTTCCACACGCACTCCTCAAGTTTCGGAGTCAACCCGGTCTCGGGGTCACGCTTCGCTCCCAAGAGCGGATGAGCGGGCATCACGCGGCGCAACCATACAAAGAAGAAGTCGGACAGGTCGGCGTAAGGGATTGCGTCGTAGTATGGCGGGTCAGTGAACCAGACGGATGCACTGGAGTCAGGTAACGGCGAATGCTGCGCATCGGCCGACTGAACCTGTCCGTTTCCACTGGAGGATTGCAGCCGGTCCACCACACGAGCCATCGTTTCGAGAGTGACCAAATAATTCCCAGCGTTGATACCGATAACATCGGCTTCGGCGAAATCCCAGAGCATCGCGACGGCGTGACGAGTGAATAAGTTCCGCACCTGCGTTTTGGTGTTCTCCCACCGGCACAATGAATTGCTGATATCGGTGTAGCGGCTGAGGGCGAGCGCGGCCAACTCCGCTACCGCACGGTCTCCCTCTGAGTGTCTCGGCAATCCAGTAATTTTCTCCGCCGTGACGGCTAGGTTGAGGTTCTGCCTTGGTGTGAAAAGGTCGCCGAACCTCGTAATGCCGTACCGAGTGACAGCGGAAAGGCCACGCGCGTTAGGCGAGGGACGAATCGAATTAATTGGCTCGTCCGGGACTGAGCGGGCACCCAGCTTTGCAGCGGCTCGCCCTGCTGCCCAAACCGCCTCGTAGTCGCGTCGCGTCGAGAGTCGGTATTGCCGTTCTTCCACGTCGTCCCGCCCCGTCACGACGCCGAGCAATGTTGCCCCGCCGATTCGTTCGCCATTGGAGTTGAAGTGGACTTCGGTTCCTCCGCGTTGAGCAGTCAGTTGTGCTTGGACTCGTTCCGGTGGGAGAACGGCATTGCAGCACGGGCACGTAGCCCTGCCGTTGGCGACGGTTGAAGGCGGAACATCTCGCTCGGCCTTTGGGGAGAAGATTTCAAATTCCAATTGTGGAGGTTCGCCCCTTGGTCGTTTCACACGAAAACCCAATGCCCGTCTCTGCCCTGCCTTTTTGCACAGCCAAAACGACCGCACCAACGGAATTTCCGCGCCGCAGCCGATGCCTTCGCAGCGCACCGTCCGCGCCCAGAGGTAGGCGATGGGCCGGCTGCCGTCCGGGTCAGGCGGATAGTATTGCGCGAGTTCCTTTTCCGCCGCTGCCTTCACCTGCTTGCCGACGTGCCGCAACGCATCGGCGAGTCCGTGAACGACAATTTCCTTGCCCTTGTCGTCCGCCAGTTTGAACTCCGCGTTGCCGTATCGCGGGATGTCTTCGAGCAAGGTCTTGAGAATGAGGCAGGCGACGGGATTAAGGTCGCTGGCAAAGGCCTCGCAACCGAGCCGCAGGGCTTCGAGCGGAATCGAGCCGCCGCCGGCAAACGGGTCGACGACAACAGGCGTTTCTTCGGGGTGCGCGGCTTTGACGAGTCCCCGGCCAATTTCCAGATAGAGGGCGTTGGCCGCGTGATCCCAGTTGGCGAACTCGCCGATGAATTTCAGGAGCAGTTCGCGGAGGCCGAGGTCGGAAAAGGCAACCACGGATTTCACGGATTTCACAGATGTTCTGGTCCCATCCGCGTCATCCGTGGAATCGGCGGTCAAATTCTTCACGTTGCCGTATCGCTTCGCCAGAAGCTCGCGCGCCTGCCTTTTGAAATCCGCCGGGCAATCCTTGTCGCACGGGTCGGGCAGGAGCAATCCGAGCAGCACCGCCCGGCACGCCGCCAGCGGTCGCCGCGCCCACCACAGATGCAGTGTGGACGGGTGCCCATGCCGGATCGATTTCTCCCTCGCCGAGTGTTCGCTGACCGCCGCGATGGGGAAATCCACCTCGATGAGCCGTTTGCAGGTCGTGGGGATCATGGAAATCAATCAAGCGAGGTGTAAGCCGACCTGCACGTACCGCTGTCCCCAAGCGGTCGGCATTACCTTTTTATTGTCCTCAACGAATTGCGCACAGCCGGTTTGGAGGAATGCCCTCAGTGTTGTCTCCAGATTCTCTTGTGGAACTCCGAACGAACGAGCCAACTGCGAAAAATCCGAAATTGTCATACCCTGGCTGTGTGCTAACACAGCTAGCAGGACTTTCGAGCGAAGCACGAAGAATTGGTTCAATTGATTGAAAGCGAGGATTTCCGGCCCTTGCGGGATCCGGACAGTATGTCCTTCGGGGATCGGTGGGGTTGAGACCAAAGCCGGAGTTGCCCCACCTGCGGTTGCGGCGGCGACGATCCCCGGCGTCGGTGGCATTTGAAACTCGACAGGGCCAATCCTCCGGATGCGCGCCGTTTGAAGCAGCGCCGCAAGTCGTACCACATGGGGCGAGAA
>JAGWYX010000741.1 GCA_018969165.1 Verrucomicrobiota bacterium | reverse complement strand
CGATTACGGTGGCGGCCTGGATCGGTTGATCCGGGCCCCATCGCCAGACGCAACGGCGAAGTTCCCCACTCGACTGAGCGAGACGGGGATTTTCGTCTCGACGCCCAAACACCTGGTCGAGCCGGGCCTGATCCCGTATTCGGTGATCGCGCCAGCCTGGGCGGATGGCGCCAGCGCGCAACGGTACATCGGGCTGCCGGGGGAGGCGCGCATCGATTACACCAGCTCGGGCGGCTGGAATTTCCCGAACGGAACCGTGTTGGTCCAGACCCTGGCGCTGGAGCGCTCCGCCGGCGATCCAGCCTCGCGCCGACGGATCGAGACGCGGCTGCTGACCCGGCAGCAAGGCCAGTGGGTGGGTTACTCGTATCGCTGGGGTGACGATCAAACCGACGCCACGTTGGTCGGCGCCAACGGCGAAAACCTGGAACTCGAAATCCAGGCCACCGGCGCGTCGGGGGGCCGTCGGCGGCAGACCTGGCGATTTCCCAGCCGCGCCGAGTGCATGGCCTGCCACAGTCGCGCCGCCAATTTTGTCCTCGGCCTGTCGGAACTGCAAATGAACACGACGCACGACTATGGTCGCGTCCGCGACAACCAGTTGCGGACCTTGCAGCACCTCGGCCTGTTCACCTCGCCACTGCCGCGACCGCCGGCCGACTTGGCGCACCTGGTCAATCCGTACGATGCCACGCCAGATCTCCAAGCCCGCGCGCGCTCCTATCTCCACGCCAACTGCTCGGTCTGCCACGTCGGCGCCGGCGGCGGCAACTCCAAGCTGGAACTGGCCTACTCGACCCCACGCGACCAGATGAACCTGATCGAGGCCCGGCCGCAGCATGATACTTTCGGCATCAACAACGCCATGCTCGTGGCCCCGGGCGACCCGGAACGGTCCATCCTCTACCAGCGACTGGTGCGCCGCGGACGCGGACAGATGCCGCCCCTGGTGATCGCCACGGTCGATGAACAGGCCGTGACGCTGTTCCGGGACTGGATTCGCGCCCTGCCACCCTTGCAGCATTTCATCCGGGATTGGAAGATGGACGATTTGCTGCCGCGCCTGGCGGAGATTCAGCGCGGGCGCTCCTTCGAGGCGGGCCGCCAGGCCTTTCGTCAAACCGGGTGCAGCCAGTGCCACCGCTTCGCCGGTGACGGCGGCAGCGTAGGCCCGGACCTCACCGGGGTAGGCCAGCGCCTCTCACCGCGCGACATCCTGGAATCGATCCTGCTCCCCTCGAAGGTCATCGCCGAAGGTTACGCCACCACGGAGATCGAGACGCGCTCGGGCGAATTCTTTTCCGGCCGCGTCGAGCGCGAAGACAATCGCGTGGTCGTCCTCCGGCCGTTATCGGCCTTCGAGCCGACGGTCACGATCCGCAAAACCGACATCCGGGAACGGACCCTGTCAAAGATCTCGAACATGCCCGCCGGGATCGCCAACACGCTGCGCCAGGACCAGATTCTGGACCTGCTGGCCTACCTGATTTCGGATGGCGACTCGAACGCCGCGGCCTTCCACCTGGTCCGATCGATCCAGCCGACGCGCTCCACACGGTAAGCCGGCCGCCAACCAGACGGGCAGTGTCCGAATTTGCGGTTGGAGCGCGAGTCTGTGACTCGCAGCAGCTTGATTTTGAAGCTGCTTCGCTGCGGCTCATAGAGCCGCGCTCCGAAATTAGGACACTGCCACCCGACGCCGGACCTTGACTTGCTTAAGGCAAGGGTCAAAATGGCAGGACTCTTGCGTAATTTGTGTGGGACACTGCCGGCCCTATATTACCGTATGTCAGATGCGCCTCCACCCACTGTCTCTTCCCCGCCTTCGAGGGATGAAGCCTCGGCCTTGCACGACCTCAACGGGCAGGCCTACACCGCCTTTCTGGCCCGCTTGCGGGAGAGTTTCCTGAAGGGGACCCCACAGGTCTTGACCGCCATCCGGGACCAGTTGAGCGCCGTGGTGCGCAGCGAACGCCCCGCCGCCGCTCGGACCCAGTTGGCCGAGTTGAGCAAGATCGTCCGGTTGCTCGGCGACCACGCGCGCATCACCAACTTCGATCAGATCGCGCGCATGACCAATGCCTTTGCCCTGTTCCTGGACACGCTTCAGGACCACCCACAGTCGATCAACTCCTCGACCCTGCGCACCACCACGCACTCGGTGGACTTTCTCCGCCAACTCTTCGAAGGCGTCGTGCGGTTCAAAAACCTCCCGTCGGTCCCGCCATTGATCCTGGTGATCGACGACGAACCCAGCCTGACAACCCTCGTGTGCGCCTCCCTTCACCAAGCCGCCTTAAGGACCATCGCCCTGACCGATCCGGCCGACGCCTTGAAGGTGATGGAATTGAACACGTTCGATTTGATCTTCCTGGACGTCTCGATGCCCGGCATGGACGGCTTCGAGGTTTGTACCCGGCTACGCGCCCTGCCGGCCAACGCCCAGACCCCCGTCATCTTCGTCACCGGCCTGGCAGACTTCGACAATCGCGCCCAGGCCATCCTCCGTGGCGGCAACGATTTGATCGCTAAACCTTTCCTCCCCGCCGAGCTGATCGTCAAGGCGTTGACCTACATTTACCGCTCCCAATTGCGCGCCCTCGGAGAAAAGTGAGTCTTTGCTGTCGCCTGGACAACCACCTGGTTGCCAGTCGGATATGAAGAATAAACGACGTTTTTAGGGCCTTACGGCCGATTTTTGACCACGTTTTTTCGATGTACTGACCAGACCCTGGGAGAGAATACAGTTTGCCAGCGGCCAATTTGCCCTGGGGCTAGGCGTGCGGGTAGGAGGGTATCCTCGGCGATACTCGACTGCCCGCGCAACGACGCCCCAGGGCAAATTGGCCTTGGCCCGGAGGG
>JAGWYX010000740.1 GCA_018969165.1 Verrucomicrobiota bacterium | reverse complement strand
GCTCTCGAGACCTTGCCCCGCATCGGTCCCTACCACGTCCTCGAGTCGATGGGCTGCCAATATGGCGCCGAGTTGCTCCTGGGTTACGATCCCCGCCTCCTCCGTCGCGTCTGGATTCGGACACAACCGATCGGCGCGCCCGCGACCGACGCGAGCCTGCGTCAGTTGCGGCGCCCCGGTCGCCTGCGTTGGCTTGCCGCCCGGCGCAGCGATCAGGAAGCCTGGGATGCTTACGAGGCCCTCTCCGGGCAGCCGTTGCCCAAGATCCTCACCCATCCACAGGATTGGAACAGCGTCCGGTATTGGCTGCTGGACCTGGCCGAAGAACTCCGGGCGGCCGCTCGGGACGGCACGATGCCCGTCACCTTGGGCCTGGAACGAATTTGGATTACGGCCGAGGGACGCGCGAAGCTGCTGGATTTCGCCGCGCCGGAGTCCGACGATCGGCCTGCGCGCCTATCGTCGGCGAGCGACATCGGCGGTTCGAGTTCGGGTCATTTCCTGGGATTGGCGGCCGCCGCGGCTCTGCAAGCGTCTTCCCCGGACGCCGGCACCAGCGCGCTCGTTCCGTCCGTTCCGCTGCCGCTGCACGCCGTTGGCTTTCTGGAAACGCTCAAACCCGGGGCGGATCTCGAGCGTTGCGTTGCGGACCTGCGAAGGCTCGTGACCTTGCCGGCGCGGATTACCCGCGGCCAGCGCGCGCTGCTTGTGGGCGGCGCGCTGGCCTTTCCGCTCCTGGTAGCCGGGTTGGTCTGGGGGCTTGCCGCTTTTCGGCGGGACGTCCTCAGTGCCGCGCCGGAGTTGGCCACGCTCAACGAGTGCCTCAGCCACTATGACCAACTCCAACGCGAGGCCACCTCCCACCAGCGCCACCAGGAACTCCTCGAAGCCTTCGAGGTCTATATTGCCGGCCGGTTCGCGCCCTTGGTCACCAATCCCGTTCAGTGGGACAACCCCGTTACCAAGGCGGTGATCGCGCCCGGCCTCCGCCAGCGTGCCGAGCAGATCCTCGATCGCGGGCATCCGGCCGGGGCCATGAACCTGGACGCCGCCGCCGCCCGGCTGGAACAGTTCTTCCACAAATCGCCGGAAGCAGCCGCCCGGGAAGCGCTCCAGAACCCGAATCTCTTCCTGGGCGCCCTGCTGGTGGGTTACCTCGTCACGGGGGTATTCGTGATCCTGCCGTGCCTGCTGGCCGCGCTGCTGTTTCGTGGCGGCGCGCTGGTGGCCCTGCTGGGCATCGTGTTCGTCGATCGCAATGGCCGTCCCGCCTCGCGCTGGCGAGTGACGGCGCGGAACCTGGTTGCGTGGCTGCCGTTGGTGCTGGTGCTTCCCGGCGCGTGGTTTGATCCGCGCCTGCCATTGGGGGTTGGCGCCCTGGTGCTGCTCCTGGCTGGGGTTTCGCTGCTCCTCGCGCATCGCGGCCTGCAGGACAAGCTGGCCGGCACCTGGCCCGTGCCACGCTGACGACGCGGAGGGAATGAGACCGCAGCAGGGTTGGCGATGTTCGGCGGACAGCGTCCCAGACGGCGGCGTCGCTGAAATGCTTGGGCATTCTCGGGTTGCCGACGGGTTAAACAGGACCTGGAGGGCGTTCCGATTTTTGGGTCAGCCCACCGGCGACTTGGTAGAGTTCCAGTTCAATCTCGAGCAGTTTCTCCCGCGTCCGCAATTCCATTTGCTCGAGCCGGTTGGTGATTAAAAAGACGCAACCCACTCCGAAAAACAGCAGCGCGATCGTGCCCATGAGGGCTCGGTTGGCCGCATCAGGAACCTGCCCCATCAAGGCCACCAGGCTGATCGTAAACACCAGCAGGCTCACGTAAATGATCGCGACGATCCGGTTCGGAGATATCCTCAGCCGCATGACCCCGCGCCGGGCCACGCCCGAGGCCAACACGCCGGCGACCAGGCAGCAGACGGACCAGAAGCCCAGACCGAGCCGCGAGAAATTCTCTTCAACGCTTTCTTGGCGTGGAAGAGCCGGGATTTGATCGTGCCACTGGGCACGCCGATGATTTCCGCGGTTTCGTCAACCGACAACTGCTCCAGGAAGCGCAGGGTCAACACCGCGCGAAAATCCGGGTCAAGCCGGGCCAGCGCCTGGTGCACCCGCTCGGCATCGTCTGGATCGGGAGGCGCGTCCGGCTCGACCGCCGCAGCGGAACCGAACGCCTCCTCGCGTACCGCCTGGCTGCGGTAGGCGGTTCGATGGTGACTCATGACGGTGCGGTGGGCGATCGCATAAAGCCAGACGCGGAGGCGCCTGGTCTCGCGCAACGAGCCGAGGCCGCGAAACGCTTTGACCCAGGTCTGCTGCAGGACATCCCAGGCGTCCTCGTCGCTCTCGACCAGGCGGCGGACGTAGTAAAACACCGGCCGCTCGAAGGTCCGCACAATCTCCTCGAAGGCATCGTCGTCACCGCGCTTGGCCCGGAGAGCCAGCAACTCCTGGTAGATGTAATCCGCGGATGCGTTGTCAGCCGGCGTTTTCATCGATGCATTCCGTTTGCTATAGTCGCTCGCCGCCGGGGACGGGTTCAAAAATTCCTGCCTGAGAGCACGAATACAGAGGTCCATGGGGCGCATCGGTCATCCGCCACCTTCGGGCTCCTGGCTACCGGCTGAGAGGCAGTCCAAGGTCGAATGCGGGTGAGGCCCAGCAGTTCTCCGAGAAGCTGCTCCGTCCATTAGCCAACGCGCTGCAGTCATCTGCGGCGAACTCGATCCGCCGCCGCGAAGTCGTCACCGCCCTCGGCCGATTTGGCGCGCAGGACAAAATCGCCGTTCCGCAACTCGTGCAAATCGCGAGGCCGGACCCGCCGGCGGCCGTGCGTCAGACCGCGGTCGAGGCGCTCAAAAGG
>JAGWYX010000739.1 GCA_018969165.1 Verrucomicrobiota bacterium | reverse complement strand
CGACCCAGACCGGTCGAGCCATCACTCGCCGCCCCCTCGTTTTGCCCCGCTCCGGCTGTGCTCCTGGCCGCTGCCACCGCCCCAAGCTCTATCGCCGGCTATTTCACGGCGCTGCGGTTCAGGGCCCAGAGTTGACACGTAGTTAAACTGCTGGCAGCCTTGTACCGATGATGCTCCGCGACAACCAGACGTTCCTCTCGCTCTACTACGAGCCGAGCGCCGTGGTGGTCGCCACGCCAGAGCCGGTTGCGGCATTGATGGCGCAGTGGGTCATGTCGGCGCGGCCGTGCACGGTGCTCGACCCGGCGGCGGCCGACCAAGTTCGGTGACGCGGTGTTCAGCGGCGAATGCGGGCATTGAAGTGGCTCTCCCGATTTGCGTCCCGCGGGTGATGGGAATCATGATGGTCGCCTTCTCCTGGCTTTTCTCAGGTGTCTCAATGGTTAGGCCTCTGTCACTCGAAACGAGGACGAAGATGTCGAGGAAATTGATGGCGAACACCGAGTCGAAAAACACCTGGCAATAGCTCTCCGCAACGTGCTGCCGTTCCAGCCAGCGATACACGATGACGAGGTCCTCGACTTTCACCGTGAAGCTCGGGGTTTCGCGTCCGACGGACCGGCCCGCTGCTCGCTGGCGCTTCCGAACCGCCATGTACTTCAGCGCCTCGTATTTGCTCGAACGAACTTCAACGGCAGCGACGGCTTGCCTTACGAGCGCCTCTGTCTCGACATGACTGCACCAGGAAAGATTGGCGTCAACTATGGTCTCCTCGGGGAAAATCAACAAATCCGGGCGTTTGCCGAACTGACGCGTTTGCTCCAGACCAGCGAGAAATGGCGTTCATGGATTCCTCTGGCCCGAAGGTTGCCGATGACGCCTTCCAGCGTTTGCTTGAGCCGAGCGAAATATTCGTCGCCGCTCATCCCCTCTTCTCCTCAAAAGTGAACAGGTCCTTAACCTCCACCTTCAAGACCTTGGCGAATTTCTCGAGACCAGCGACCGATGGAGCATTTACGCCGCGTTCGACCAGGCTGATAAAGTCAACCGAGCAGCCGATTGCCTCGGCCAGTTGCTCCTGGGTGAGCTGCCGGCCTTTGCGAAGTCACCGAGCGCGCCGCTGAACGTGATTTGGACTCGAAATCTGTTGTTGCATTCGCCCGCCCACCGCCGTTTCATTGCGTTTGCGGTAGATTGCGGATATTCTAAAGCTAATGAAAGACCTGATCGGAACCTTGGTCTCACTCCAGACCCTCGAACTCGGCCCCAGTTCTGACTCCCCCGAAAACCAAGCCTCCATCACCCGCCTGCGACAGAAGGTCCCCGCCCAGATTCTCGGCCACTACGATCGCCTGATGCAACGCGGCAAGAAAGGCGTCAGCGTCGTGCGTCATGGCGTCTGCTCCGAATGCCACATGCGCCTGGCCTCCGGGACGCACGCCCAACTGATGCGCTTGGAAGACATTATCATCTGCGATAGCTGCGGCCGTTACCTCTTCCCGGCCGACGAACCGGCCCCCGATGCCGCCCCTCCACCGCCACCCCCGCCTCCCAAACCCGCCGCCGAAAAGAAGCGCCGCCGGAAAAAAACCGCCGACGTCGCCTAACGAGGCGCGGAGCGGGACCACGACCAACGGTCGGACCGTCCCGTCCCGGCGCGCCGTTTTCGGAACCGCTATGGCGCAACCGGCTCCCTCCCCGTCCGCCGGACCGCGGCTGTGTCCACCGGACCAGCCGCAGCGACTCGGCCCGCCATCAGGCGACATCCCGCCCCCGCCCGTCGAGCGCGATTCACCCGACTGCGGCTGCTCGCACACAACCCAGCCGCGCCTCGAAAACGCGCCCTTCGCGCGAATCCCCCGCGTGCGGGAGTCACCCGTTGGACTGGATGAAGAAACTCAGGTTCTCCAGCTCGATCGCCAGGTTCACGTTATTCACGACCACCTCCTCCGGCACGTGCAGCATCAGCGGGGCAAAATTCAGAATGCCCACGATGCCGCAGCCCACCAGCCGGTTGGCTACCTCCTGCGCCGCCGGCGCTGGCACCGTCAGGATCGCCATCCGCACCCCGCGCTGGCGCACAAAGTCCGCCAACTTATCGATATGATAAATCGGTTGCGCAATGTGCTTGCCCCGCTTGCGGTCCACGTCCGCGTCGAACGCCGCGACGATCTCGAACCCCTCCTTCTCGAACCCGCGGTAGGACAGCAACGCCAGCCCCAGGTTGCCGACCCCGACCAGGATCACCGGCTGCAGGCTCGTCGTCCCCAGCACCTCGCCGATCATCCGCGATAGTTGCTCGACGTCGTAACCCAAACCCCGCGTGCCGAACTGGCCGAAATACGTCAGGTCCTTCCGCAACTGGCTGGACTTGACCCCGGCGACCTTCGCCAGCGCGTCGCTCGAAACGGTCCGAATCCCATTGGCCTTCAGCCGCACCAGGCAGCGCAGGTAGAGCGACATCCGGTAAATCGCCTTGCGCGGAATCTCCGGCCGACCCGGCTTCTTGAGCGGCGTCTTCAATCCACGAAAACCAGTTCGTTCGACATCAGCAGCACTTGCGCGTAGCGTTCCCAGGCGGTCAGCGGCTCGGGCTGTTCCTGCGGTCCGCTGAAATCTTCCCGGGCGCTCCACACCGTCGTCAAACCAGCGGCCGGCGCCCCCGAAATCCCGGTCTCGCGGATCGTCGGCGCCCAACCGAACGTGTCCGAGTCAACGCCCGCCCGACAGTCCACGACAAAATCAATCGTGTCGCCCGGCTGCACCGTCACGCGCGCCACGCCGGTTTGTTCCTGGCCGTGCTGAACGGTCCACCGGCCCAGCTCCCCTGCGCGGCTCGAGACGATCCGGCCTTCCACCCCGTCGCCCCG
>JAGWYX010000738.1 GCA_018969165.1 Verrucomicrobiota bacterium | reverse complement strand
GCGGCTGGCGGAGCGTATCTGAGTTTCTTGCAGTTCGGCGGCGCCACCTAACCGCCCACCATGCCAAAGGGATTGTTTCGGCCAGCCCAGGGTTGGCCGCGGCAGCGGCCTACCCTGGGTTCACCCACGCAAACCACGGTCAAACCCGGAACGGGTTGCAGCACCGATCCAACCTATACGTTGGGGCAGACAGGGAATGGGTGGCCGTTCGCCCAGGGTAGCCTCACGGACTCGGCAACCCTGGGCTGAACGATTGGAATCCCATTGGGATTCGTCCGCTGGCGGTGCCGGCAAGAAATTAAGACGCGCCCCTGCCGGCATTTTCCTCCTCAAGGACTCTCTCAGCGAGGCGCGCAAAGCGGCTGTACCTCGGAAGAGAAAGACCAGAAACCCTCAGAGGACGGGGAATGTGGTCTGAGGCGCGCCTTGCTAGCAAATCCTAGGCAGTTGCTCGCCGCTGAGGAGGTCCAGGACACGCTCGACGCCGATCCGGCTTTTCATGGTCACCAGCGGTTCGGCGGCGTCGGTTACCGCCCCGATCAGGCATGCCTCCCGGCCCAGCGGCTGGCTGTGCAGGATTTGGAGGGCGTGGGTCAGGTCCCCCGGCGCGACGAAGGCGACAAATCGCCCTTCATTGGCGACGTAAAGCGGGTCCAGCCCGAGGATTTCGCAGGCGCCGCGGACCTCGTCGTTGACGGGGATGGCGCATTCGTCAACGGCGATGCGGACGCGGCCGGTGCTGGCGATTTCGTTGAGCGCGCTGGCCAGGCCGCCGCGCGTGAGGTCGCGCAGACAATGGACTTCGATGCCAGCGTCGAGCAGGGCAAGGACCGGTGCGGCGAGTGGGGCGCAATCGCTCTGAATGGGCGGATCGAAGCCGAGGCTCTCGCGCGCGGCCATGACGGCCATGCCATGACGCCCCAGGTCGCCGTTGAGCAGAATCCCGTCGCCGGGCCGCACCTGGGCCGGGTTCACGGCGAGCGGGCGCTCGATGACGCCGATGCCGGCGGTGTTCAGGAACAGCCCGTCGGCTTTGCCCTTGTCCACGACCTTGGTATCGCCGGTCACCAGTTGCACGCCCGCGACGGTGGCGGCCTGCCGCATGGATTGGACGACGCGTTCGAGGGTGGCCAGGGGCAAACCTTCCTCGACGATGAACGCGGCGCTGAGCCATTTGGGACGGGCCCCGCACATGGCCAGGTCGTTGACGGTGCCGTTGACGGCGAGGGTGCCGATGTCGCCGCCGGGAAAGAACAGCGGGCGCACGACATAGGAATCGGTCGTGAAGGCCAACCGGGATTCGCCCACGGCCAGTTCGGCGCCGTCGTGGAGTTGGTCCAGGGGCGGATTGCGAAAGGCGGGCAGGAACAATTCCTCGATCAAGTGGCGGGTGAGCCGGCCGCCGCCGCCGTGGGCCAGGAGAATGTTCGGGTAATCGGCGAACGGCAGGGGGCAATCGAGGGGCGTCTGGCTGGGCATATTCAGAGTTGAGCCGCCAACCGGCCGGTGGTGCCGCGATAGCGGCGGTAGGCGGCGCAGGCGCCTTCGGAGGAGACCATCGGCGCGCCGAGCGGGTGCTCGGGTGTGCAAAGCTTTCCGAAGGCCGGGCATTCGTGCGGTTTTTTGGCACCTTGCAGGATCAGGTGGCTGATGCACGGTGAATGCGGTTCGGCCGCCGATTGGGCGAGCCCGAAGCGGTGCTCGGCATCGAAGTCGCGGTAGGACTGACGCAGGGCCAGACCGCTTTGCGGGATTTCACCCAAGCCCCGCCATCGGCGCGGGACGGTCTCGAAGACCTCACGGACCAATTGCCGGGCGGCGTGGTTGCCGTGGCGTCGCACCGAGCGCGAGTATTGGTTCTGCACGGTGGCGCGGCCGGCCTCGAGCTGGGCGACGCACAAGTGGACGCCCTCGAGGATGTCCAGGGGCTCGAAGCCGGTGACCACGATGGGGACGCCGTAGTGGCGCGCGATCGGTTCGTACTCGGTGTAGCCCATGACGGTGCAGACGTGACCGGCGGCCAGGAATCCTTGCACGCGATTGCCCGGGGTGACCAAGAGGCGCTCCAGGACCGGCGGCAGGCGCACCTGGGCGACCAGGAGCGAAAAGTTGCGGAGCTGTTGTCGGCGGGCCAGGCACACGGCCAGGGCATTGGCCGGCGCGGTGGTTTCAAAGCCAACGGCGAAAAAAACGACTTCGCGCCGCGGGTCGTTTGCAGCCAACCGGACGGCGTCCAGCGGCGAATAGACGACGCGGACCTCGCCCCCGGCCGCCCTGGCGCCGAGGAGATCCGTCCGCGTCCCGGGGACGCGCAGCATGTCGCCGAAGGAGCACAAGGTCACACCGGGCCGGCCGGCGATTTCGATTGCCTTATCGATCAAGCCGACCGGGGTGACGCACACGGGGCAGCCTGGGCCGTGGACCAGAGTTACCCCGGGGGGGAGCAACTGATCGACGCCGAACTTGACAATGGTGTGGGTCTGGCCGCCGCACATCTCCATGAGCGTCCAGGGGCGGGTGGCGAGGCGGGCCAGGGCACGGGCGTAGCGCTGGACGGTGCCCGGTTGGCGGTATTCATCGACGAATTTCACGCGGGCCCGGTGGGCGGGACTTCTTCGCGGCCGTCGGCGGCGGCGATGGCGCGCATGTACTGGGCCCGTTCGAACGCGGTGGGGTCGGGGCAATGCTGCTGGCTCATGCTGCCCTGGAGCTGGGCGATCGAGTCATATTCGTGTTCCTCGAGCCACTCGACCATTGCGTGCTCGAGGGTTCGGAGGTGCGTGATGCCGCGGCCGAGCAGGACCGAGCAGAGCATGGTGACGTCGGCGCCGGCCATGAGCATTTTGAGGGCATCGGTGCCGTGGTGGATGCC